>JANTFG010000222.1 GCA_024763555.1 Thermoanaerobaculales bacterium | reverse complement strand
CTTGATGAGGACCGGTCGCGCCCAGGGGCAGCCGTCCAGGCGCCACTGAAGATTCCCTTCGCGTCGAAAGTAGAGCCCGGCCTCGACTCCGGCATGATGGAGCGCACGGCACCAGTGTTCGGCAACAGCGGCCGCGCCGGTGAACCGGTGGCCCGCGACGAGCAGGGCAACTCTCATTTCCGGGAAAGGATACCTTGACCCGCGGGAATTTTCGGGGCAGTCTGTGGGAGATGCTGGTGAAGATCTGTGGACTGATGCGCCGGGAAGATGCGGAACTTGCCCGCGAAGCGGGCGCGGATCTCCTGGGTTTCATCTTTGTTCCCGGCAGCAGGCGCCGGCTGGCTCCGGATCGCGCCTTCTGGATTCGCCACCTTCGGGGAGTGGAGAAGGTGGGCGTTTTCCGGGATGCCCCGGTGGATTTCATCCTCGAAACGGCAGGGAAACTGGGCCTGGACCGTATCCAGCTCCATGGGAAGGAATCCGATGAGATTCTCGATCAGCTGGATCGCCCGGTGATCAGGAGGATCGGCGCTGGAGGCGAGCTTCCCGAGGTGGAGCGCCTTGATTTTCTGAATGCCCGGGGAGTCCTTCCTCTTGTCGATCCGGGCGCCGGAGATGGTGTTGCCGCGGACTGGACAGAGATCGGGATAGTCCTCGAGAACCGTTCTTTCGCTCTGGCCGGCGGACTGCGGCCGGAGAATGTCGCGGAGGCCATCGCAAAAACCTGTCCCATCATGGTTGACGTGTCATCAGGCGTTGAGTCGATCTTCGGTCAAAAAGACCCCCTGCTGGTTGAGGCCTTTATCAGTGCGGCCCGTCTCTCAGAGTTTTAGGGTCCGCGCAAGAATGACTTCCTTTTTTGCGTGCCCAGATGTGGTGCAGATGGGATGCGAAAAGCGGAAGTAGTTTTTTTCGCGGGCCCTTAGCCGAGCCAGTCAGGGTTGCCGTTCCGGATCATTTTCCGGGCTTCGATCGGCGAAACGCCTTTCGAAAAATAATAACCCTGTCCAAGATCGCAGCCCAGTTTCTTCAGTTCGTGAGCCACCTCGGCCGATTCGATTCCTTCAGCGATGGTTCTCTTTCCCAGTCCGTGCGCCAGGAGGATGATCGCCTCGACGATCTTGGTGGAATTCGTATCCTGAAGCATCGAGCTTACAAAACTCTTGTCGATCTTGACAATATCGACAGGGAAGCGCCGGAGATAATTCAAGGATGAAAAGCCTGAGCCGAAATCGTCCAGGTTGATCCTGGTCCCGAGTCTTTGGAGGGCAGACAGGACGGTGATGGCGGATTCCGGGGCATCGATCAAGACTTCCTCGGTGATCTCAAGATGGAGGATCGATGCCGGACATGAGTTGAGTTCGAGAAGGCGGCGGAGCTGTTCCGGGAGCCCGGGGTCCAGGATTTGTTGGATGAAGAGGTTGGCCGCAAGACCGATCTCCTGTGATTCCTCCCGATACCAGATCGATGCCTGTCTGCAGCATTCCTCGAGCACCCATGAGCCGAGTTCGCGGGCCAGGCCTGCGCTCCGGATTCGGTCGAGAAAATGTCTCGGCGCAATGTTCTCCTCACCTTGAGGAGGTTTCCAGCGAACCAGGGCCTCGAAGGCAATGAGTTGCTCCTTCTTGAGGTCGATGATCGGCTGGTAATGGAGGAGAAACTCCCCGTTTTTCAGTGCGCGCCGAAGGTCGTTCTCCAATTTCAGGATATTTGAGGCCTCGAGGTGCATCCCGGGATCGAAAAGAACCTGTCGGGATCGCCCGAGTCGCTTGGCCCTGTACATCGCTGTATCCGCATCCCGGAGTAGTTCTTCAGGATTCGTGTATTCCACGCAGCCCAGGACCATACCGATCGAGGCGGTCGTCGACACCTCCCGGTTATCCAGCAGGAATGGCGGCCTGATCGCCTGGTGGACCCGTTGGGCGAATTCCTCGAGGCTTGTCGATGTTGTTGCGCTGTGAAGAATAATGACGAATTCATCTCCGCCGAGACGACCCAGGGTGTCGTCCGCGCGGATAACCTCTTCAAGGCGCTCCGCAAGTTGCCGCAGCAATTCATCTCCAAGTCGGTGGCCCAGCGAATCGTTGATGATACGGAATTCGTCCAGGTCAAGGGCAAGGACCGCGAAGGTCGATGCGGGATTCCTCCTGCAGCGGCTGAGCAGAACCCGGATCCGATCGGCAATCAGCGCCCGATTCGGCAAAGCGGTCAGCGGGTCGAAGAGTGTGGCCCGTTCCAGCTCCCCGGCATATCGCGTCGCCTTTTCCTCCGCGATCGCACGGAGTTTCATCTGTTCTTCCAACTCTCGGTTTTTTCTCCTGAGAGCAATGCTGAGAAGTCGGTGGAGGAGCCAGAAGACGAGGCCGATGAGCAGGACTGCTGCGAGAACAAAAAGGGGATGTTTCCAATAAGGCGCCCGGATGCGGATTTCCGGAGTGCTGATCACATCACTCCAGGTATCGTCATGATTGGCCCCGCGGACATGAAATACATAGCGGCCCGCCCCCAGGTTCGTATAGCGGCGGTGGTTGATCTTCCCTCCATCGATCCAGTCGGAGTCATACCCCTCGAGCCGGAAAGCGTAGTGGATGCTCCCCGGCTTCGTGAATTCCAGGCCGATCCAGTGAAAACCCAGGCTGTTATTCTTCCAATCGAGTATCAGGGGCCGTGTCGCTTCCGGCTGAATTGAAGGTTGATCGGGATTATTGAGAAGAATAATGCCTGTGAGGATCATCTCGGGAGGGAAGGGGTTGTCTTCAACCCTGTCGGGAAAGAAATAGTTGAGTCCCCGGTTGCCTCCGATGAATGCTTGACCCTCGGGCCCGAGGTAGGCGGCGCCATCGTTGAAGCCCATGGAAACCAGGCCGTCGTCAACTCCGTAATTTCGAACCCGGCCTGATTCGGGGCTATATCGGCTGAGTCCCTGATTCGTGGTCATCCAGAGATCGCCGGAAGAAGGCGCCCTGATGATTCCGTAGATCGTATTGTCCGAAAGACCGTCGTCCTGGGTCAGAACCCGGATGACTTCGAGGCTTTCGTTGAGGATGTACAGGCCGGCATGGGTGCCGACGTAGATCCTGCCCTCGGGATCTTCAGAGATCGCGGTAATGTGCCCACCGGCAGCGTCCAGGGCCGGGAGCCTGCTGATTTCTCCGGTGCCTGAGTCAAGAAAGGCCAGACCTCCTCCATCGGTCCCGATCCAGATGCGACCGTTTTCGGAAATACTGAGGGCGGAGACCCTGTTTCCACCCGGAATTTCAGGATTGACCGGATGGTGAATAAAAGTACTCGTGTCCGGACGGAACTCCTCAAGCCCGTGATCATCCGTGCCCACAAATAAGCGTCCGTCCGGCAGGGCTGCAATGGCTGTGATGAAGTTGGAACTCAAACCCGTCCCACTGTTTCGCTTCACTCGATAATGCGTGAAGACTCTTCTGGATGAATCCAGTCGATCCAGGCCCCCTCCCTTGCTTCCGATCCAGAGGGAGCCTCCGGGGTCCTCCGCAAGGGCCCGAATTTTTTCGCGCCCCGCCGGTCCGGCGTCTCTATTTTCAGGTTGGTGGATCGTCATTTCCGAGCCGTCGGCCGGGATCCTGCAGAGGCCGTTATCGGTTCCGATCCAGAGATCCCCCCGGTGATCAACGAGAAAGGCCCATACGCTGTCTGACGGGAGTTTCGAGTCGCTCTGGCTCAGCATCTGGAACTTTGAAGGCTTGAGATCAAGACGATCGGCCCCTCCCCCTCTGGTTCCGATCCAGAGGTTATGGGAATGGTCTTCCATGATGGAGCGGATATTGTTATAGGCCAGGCTTCGGGTGTCCGACTCCTCGTGTTCCTCCTTCTCAAGCTTCCCTGTTGGTGGATCGATGCGGAGAAGACCATGTCGTCGGCTCCCGGCCCAGAGGATATCTTGATGGTCGAGAAACAGCGTCGTGAGTGCGACCCCGGGTTCAAGATCAATGATCTTCCGCCTTCGAATCCCATCCCCCTCCAGTTTCGCCTGAAATATCGCCGCTCCGTTGTTGAAATATATTCCATGCCCCGGGGCCTGAGTCATGCCCCGAACCCACTCTTCGCCGGCGCTGACGGCCTCAAAAGAAGGTCCCGGTCTGAGGAGGAACAGGCCGCCCTGGGTGCCGATCCAGATCGTGTCTTTCCGGTCACGAACAATATTCCACACGTGATCCTGCTCCCCTTCCCTGAGATTGTTCGAGCCCGGAGTCGGGAAGTGCTCGAGTCTGCCGGTGGAGAGGCTGATCCGGAAGAGGCCGTTATTCCAGGTCCCGACCCAGAGATGATCCGGGTGTTCGATCTGAAGACTGAGGATGCGTGCGCCAAGCAGTGAGAATCCATCCGGACTCTGGGCGATGACGTGGCTGAAGATCCCTCCAATCGGGTCGAAGCAGTCGATGCCTCCGCCCCATGTTCCAATCCAGATTCTCCCGTTGGGGCCTTCGAGGATGGTGTTGATATCGTTTTCGGAGAGACTGAGGGGATTCCGTGGGTCATTCTTGAAGCTCGAGACCTCTACCCCGTCATAGCGGTTGAGCCCGTTTTCCGTAGCAAACCAGATCAAGCCCCGGTGATCCTGGAGGATTTCATACACGCTGTCATGGGAGAGACCGTCGGTGCTGTTGAAATGCTGAAAGACCCGCCTGGAGTCGGGTAGGGCCCCGCCGAAGGTATGGAATGCCATCATGAGAATAAGAATACCGGCTGCAAGAACTCGATGATTGAGACTCACAGTGTGACAGCTGTGCCCTTTGGTCATGCTCGACATGATAATGTCAGGCTTCTCCCCTCGAAAAACAGGCGAATCCCTACTCCTCACAACATTCTAACCCAGCCCTTCTTTGCAGGAAAGGTGAAATCGAATAGTACACGGTGTTTCCCGGGGTAAGCGAGCACGGGAGACTCGCGGAAGGAGTATGATCCGGGAGCTTCTCCCTGGAGGGGGTAGCGGGAAGAGAAAAGGCCGGTTCCTGGTTGCCCTTGTGGGGGGTGAGGAGATTCGCGAGAAAGAAGAAATGTCCGGGGACAGAAATGGCGGACTTTCAGTTCGTCTCCGAATGTTACTCCGCCTGCTTCGGGAGTATTCCTGGAAGCATCGGCTGAGCTACGCGCTTGGCGGGATCTTTCTCTGGCTGACCAATGACCTCAGTGTCGGCATTCCGGGAGTGATCGGACAGGCCGTGGACTCACTTGGGGCCGGGGGGCGCCTGGGCCCCTTCGCCATGAAGATCTTTCTGATGGGGATCGGGATCATCATGGTAAGGAGTCTGTCGAGAATTCTGATCTTTAATCCGGGGCGTCACCAGGAATATCTGCTGCGGCGGGACCTTTTTGCGAAACTGATGCGCCTTCAGCCGGCTTTCTACTCGAAAACAACAAGGGGCGATGTCATCAGCAGAGCGACGAATGATCTCTCGTGGATCAGAACCATGGTGGGCTTCGGGGGCTTGCAGCTCGTCAATGTTTCACTGGCGATCATCCTCAGCTGCTGGAAGATGTTCCAGATCTCGCCTCGGCTCAGCGTTGTGGCCCTTGCGCCGATTCTGCTCGCAGCCTGCCTGGTACAACTGGGCATCCGCAGGATCTTCGTCCTGGGCCGGAGGACACAGGAACAGCTGGGAGAAATCTCGGAACATGTTCTTGCTTCGCTCCAGGGAATGGCTGTGATTCAGGGCTATGTGGCGGAAAAGGCCTTTATCCGGCGATTCGAGGCCAAAAATCTCTCCTGGATGAAAACCAGTATCCGGCTCAGCCTCATCAGGGCCTCCCTGCTTCCGCTTCTGGCTCTTTCCGGCGGGATCTCAATGTTTGTTCTGCTGATCTTCGGGGGGCGGATGGCGATCAGGGCGGAGATCAGCGTTGGTGAACTTGCCGCCTTTGCCGCGCTTTTAACCGTGCTGCTGCCGACCCTGCGCTCCATGGGCTGGATGTTCTCCGTTTTTGCGCGGGGACTGGCGGCCCTGGAGAGAGTTTTTTCCCTGATGGATGCAGAGGAGGATCGTCCGGAAG
>JANTFG010000221.1 GCA_024763555.1 Thermoanaerobaculales bacterium | reverse complement strand
GGGCGCCGACGGATCTGCTCGCCCTCGGTGAGGTGCTGTTTTCCAGTGGGGACGAGGCGGGCATTCGTCGCTGGAAAATGGAGAGAAGCCGGAAGGGTGAACTCAAGGTCAGGGAACTCGATTCCATCGGAACCGGAGGTGTCGTCACGAGGATGACGGTTTCTCCGGATGGCCTCTTCGTGGCGGCCGCCTGCGATGATGGAAAGCTGCGAGTCTATGAAGCCCGAAAGGCTCGTCTCATTTCAGAGCTTGAGATCCGGCCCGAAGTTCGGGATCTCGTCTGGGTTGATCCGCTTCAGGAAGGACCCCTCCTGCCGATGTGGTCGGATCAGGGCCAGGAGATGCCGGAAGACATCAGGCCTCCCGCATTGAGGAAGGGAAAACAGAAGAACTGAGTTCGGTCTGGATTAAGCCTCCGTCCTGCGAAGAGCTGAAACTCCCATGAGCCCCAGAAATTTCGCCCGGCGTGGAATGAGAAGATCTTCCCACGGGAAGACATCACGACAGCGCTCTTTCTCCGAGAGTTCTCCCGCTCGCGGTTTTATCGAAAGCCCAGACCGGTGCGCCTATTTGCCCTGGCGCTTGGTCTTGATCTTCCCGCTGGTGATCCAGCGGCTCTTGAGAATCCTGGGGTGTTTTTCCAGAAGGAGTTGCAGCTGTTCCGGGCGCAACTCCGCGAGAACCCCGGCTTTCAGGAGGAGCCCGCCACTGGAGAAGAAAGCCTCTGCCTGACCGTAGTCCTCTGCGATCTTTCGAGCCTCCTCGAAATCGGAGGCACGGATCGCCTTGACAAAACGGATCTGCGAGCCCTTCCTCTTCCGGACGTTCGTTCCCCAGTGGAGAAGGAGTTCTTCGAGGTGGGCGTCCATCTTCTTCTGCTGCTCCTCGTCCAGTTTCAACTCGGTGACCATGTCCTCGCGATGCCACCAGCTCAAACCGGCCATCGCCTCCGGGTCGACGCTGGTCTTCTCCGAGACCGGGATCTTTGTTGGCGCCGGGCTTGCCGCAGGCTGGGTTTCTTTGGCGCCCGGCGAGGTGCAGGCTGCCGCGTACAGGCTGAAGAGGCAGATCAGAATCAGTGAATTTCGGCGCATGTGTGTTTCCTCCCGCTCGACCTTCGGTATAGTACGCGAGTCATCCCTCAGACTGAAGAGGGAAGTCTGGAGAATCTCATGTCGAAGCCTGGAAAACGCATCGCTTTTCTTCTTTTTGGAGTCGCCGCCCTTCTCGTCGCGGGGGCCCTGTATCTCGTGATCCCATCCTCGGACCTTATGCCGCGGGGCAAGCGGATCGCCCGGCAGGCGCAGTCCTTCCTCCTGATCACGACCGACACGACACGCCCGGACCATCTCAGCCCTTATGGTGCTGAAGATGTCGAGACCCCGGCAATCCAGGCCCTTGCGGATTCCGGAATCGTTTTCGATCAGGCCTTCGCGGTCGCTCCGATCACACTGGTTTCTCACAGCAGCATGTTGACCGGTCTCTACCCGCCGCATCACGGCATCAGGAATAACGGCCTGCATTATCTCACCGATGATATCCGGACGGTGGCGGAGGACCTCCGCGACGAGGGCTTCCGGACGGCGGCCTTTATCAGTGCGGCGGTCCTTGATCGCCGCTACGGCCTGAACCAGGGTTTCGAAGTCTATGACGACGATCTTTCACAGGGCGGAAACCGCAGGGCAAGGATGGTTCCGGACCGGCCGGCGGGTCTGACGGTTGACGCCGCTCTGAAATGGCTGAAGGGTCTCGGGCCGGATGAACATTTCTTTCTCTGGGTTCATCTCTATGATCCTCATGCCATCTATTCGCCTCCGCCGCCTTATCGTGATCGCTACCGGGAGAATCTCTACGACGGCGAGATCGCCTATATGGATTCGCAGATCGGGAGACTGCTGGCCAGTCCCCGACTGATTTCGGACTCAGGAACGGCGGTGGCCATGATGGCGGACCACGGTGAGAGCCTCGGTGAGCACGGTGAGGAGACGCACGCCCTGCTGGCCTATGATTCGACCCTGCATGTCCCGCTGATCCTGAGATCCCCCGGTCTGCAGGCCGGAAGTCGGGCTCAGCTTCCCGTGAGCGGAATCGACATGACGCCGACGATTCTCGATCTGCTGGGAGAGAAAATTCCCTCGGATCTCGACGGCAGGAGTATTCCCTGGCTGCTGGAACATCCCGAATTCAGTCGGGGACTGTATTCTGAAACCTGGCTCCCTTTTTACACCTATGGCTGGGCGAAACTCCAGGTGCTGCGCCGGGGCGCCTTCAAGCTGATTGCGGGTCCCGGACCGGAACTCTATGATACGTCGCGGGATCCACACGAGCTGAGCAATATCTACACGCAGGAGCCGGGAGAGGTTCACGATCTCGAGACAGAGCTGGAGAAGATGCGCGATCAGTGGAAGGACTCGACCCATGAGGCCAGGCTGGAGCTGGATGAGGAGTCCCAGGCGCAGTTGCGGGCATTGGGCTATCTCGCCTCGGGAGACCTCCCGCCTCGCGATGATGCCCAGCGGCCCAATCCGCGTGACATGATCGAGATTCACGTCGGACTCGAAAGGGCCCGAAGGCTGTCGTCCATGGGTCTCTATGAACAGGCGGTCGATGGGCTCAAAGAGGTCCTGAAAGAGGATCCGGAGAACCTGGCCGCACTGATGGATCTCTCGGATAACTACAACGAGATGGGCCGAAAGGATGAGGCCGTGGAGATCGCGACGAAGACCGTGCGGATCGATCCGGAGTTCGTGCGGGGATATATCCAGCTGGCAAGTCTGGAAATGGAGCGGAAGGCCCCCGAGAAGTCTCTGCCGCTGCTCGAGAGGGCCTTGGAGATTGATCCGCATAACGTGGACGCTCTCCTCCGCAAAGCCACCGTCCTTCGGCGCCTGGGTCGGAAAGAGGAAATGGTGGAGCTGCTCGACCGTGTGGTTGAGGAGTTCCCGGAACAACCCAACGTCAACGTCGCATATGCCCGCTGGGTGGAGCTGCCGAACAAAAAGGAGAAGGAGGCGGAAGCCCGCATTCGCAGGGCGCTGGAGCGGGATCCCTATGTCAGCTCCGCCTGGAAGACTCTTGGTGAAATGCTCCAGCGGCAACACCGGCCGGAGGACGCGATTGAGGCGTACCGGGAGGGACTGAGGCGAACTCCGGATTCGGCGGATTTGCATGGAGAGCTGGGTCTTCTTCTGGCCGGTCTGGGGCGGGCCGCCGAGGCGGGACCTCACCTCGAAGAAGGTCTGAGGCTCAGCAAGGGATTTCGGCCTGATCTCCACCTTGCCCTGGGAGCGCTGGCGGCGGAAGCCGGCAGGTACAGTGAGGCCGAAAAACACTACAAAGTAGTTCTCAAGAAGGAACCCTCGAATCCTGCGGCGCACAACAATATGGCGATTGCGCTGTATCGTCTTGGACGCCCGGCCGAGGCGATGGCAGAGCTGCGATCCCTGATCAAGACCCATCCGAAATACGCGGATGCGATCAATAATCTGGCGGGCATCGCCGTTGATCAGGGCCAGTGGAAGGAGGCCGAGAAATGGGCTCGGAGGACATTGGAACTCGATCCCTCCTCCTTCGAAGCACAGAACAACCTGGGGGTCGCCCTGGATGAGACGGGGAGATCCGCGGAGGCTGAGCGGCATTTCCGCAAGGCGCTGGAACTCCAGCCGGGATATCGAACAGCGCAGGTCAATCTCGGAATCACTTTAAGGAAACTTGGGAAAGCGAAGGAGGCGGCGGAGATTCTCCAGGGGACGCTTAAGGCCATGCCCTCCGATCCGATCGTCCACTTGGAGCTGGGGGATCTCTATGCCGGGCCGCTGAAGGATCCCGGGCGCGCCAAGCTGCACTACAACGCATTTCTCGCGGCCGCTCCCCGACATCCGAGAGCCGAAGAAATTCGGAAGAAACTGGCTTTTTTGGGCTCATGAGAAGTCGGGACCCGGGAAGAATCCGCCGATGATCACGGTGAAGAAGGGCGGGCAGTGATGAGCCTGCGGGATGTTCTGGTTGTCGGAGGCGGTCCGGCCGGTTCCCGCGCTGCCGAGGTTATGGCGAGTGCGGGTCTCGATGTTCTGGTTCTGGACCGGAAGAAGGAGATTGGTTCCCCGAATCACTGCGGCGAGGGCCTTTCGGAGGACTGCTTGGCGGAGATCGGGGCCGATTCCAGGGCTGAGTGGATCGTTCATGAGGTCCAGGGGAGCCGGATTCACTTTCCCAACGGAAGCTGGATTGATTTTCCGAAGAGAGGATTCTCGGTCCGGCGTCCGGAGCTGGATCGCTTTCTGGCTTCGCGGGCCATCGGCGCAGGCGCTGAATTTCGGACGGGCGTGCGTGTTCGTTCGATCGAGAGGTTGGGGGAAAGCTGGAGAGTGCAGAGCAGTTCCGGTAGCTTTGAGGGACGGATTCTCCTCGGCGCCGGCGGCGCCCTGTGTCCCGTGGCGCATTTTCTCGGCCAGCGTTCTCCCCGGATCCCCGCCTGCCAGTTCAAGTTTCCAGCACGCGAAATCATGGGTGATCAGAGTGGAAAACGGCTGCACTTTTTCCATCACGAGATGTATCGGGGTGGATATGCCTGGGCCTTTCATCGTGGAGAGGAGCTGGCGGTCGGCGCCGGGGGTGTGGGCCGGCCGCCGGCGATGGTGGAGTTTCTCTGCCGGCAGCTGGGGATTGATCCGGCGACGCGACGCATCGTCGAAGGCGGGCCGATTCCCTTTCTCGAACATCCGCTTCAGATTGTCTTTGACCGGGCCCTGCTCTGCGGGGATGCGGGCGGCTTCATTCATCCCCTGACCAAGGGAGGCATTCATGGTGCGGTCTGGAGCGGACGTTTGGCGGGAGAGGCAGTTCTTCGGGCCTTTGAGAGTGGTGGAGATCTCAGTGATCTCAGTTCCTTTGAGGGGATGGTCTCCGGGCACATCTCCCGCTCGGCATCAGAACTGAGGATTCCTCGCGCGTTTCTCCGCTTCGACAATGAGATCGTCAATGCGATCGGGGAGGTCATGAACGGCCGGGTCTACACCGATCTTCCCGTCGGAAATTTCCTGCGAGTGGCTCTGAAAAATCTGAAGCCCCGCACCTTATGGGGTCTGGGTGTGGGAATTGCAGTCCGGAGAAGCTATCGGAGAAGCGAGCGTTTTACCTGGTAGGGCTTCAGAGGCTGATCAGAGCCAGCCCGATGCCGGTCAGGATGATGAGCCGGATGATATTGCGATACAGCCCGGCCGTCCGTCTCCTGAGGGTGGAATAGCCCAGCAGGACGAGGGAAAGGCCGGAGACCAGCTCAAGGTAGATTCTCATGGGGCCGGGAAGCATCAGGAAGGCCCATGCCCCGCTCAGGACGAGGCCGATTGCGGAGTAGAAGAAGAGTCCGCGGCCGATGCTGAGATAAACATTGGTTCGGCCGGTCTGATGGGCCTCCTCCACCTCCTCCATGGATTTCAGGGGAACTGCGGCCAGGCAGAACAGGAAAACCCCGGTGGTAATCGGCCAGATCTGCCTTAAAGACTCGCCCCGGAGGAGTCCCAGGGTCAGGGGAATCACGAGACCGGTGCAGATGATCAGAATCGCCGGGAGCGGAAAACGTCTCAGCCTCATCGGGGGCGCAGAGTAGAGAATGCCGAGAATTGGAAGAAGAAGGAGCAGACCGAGTCCGACGGGGGAGGCTGCAAGGAAAAAGGGATAGATGACCGCCGCGAAGAGCAGGAAGAGACAGTAGATACCAGCGGCACTCGGGTGGAGCCGACCGGAGGGGAGCGGCCTTTCGGGGTGGCCGACAGCATCTTCATGGCGGTCCGTCAGGCAGTTGTAGCTGTAGATGAAATTGGTCGAAATCAATGTAATCAATGCCGCCGTGAGGAAATCAGGGGCTTCGAGGCGCCTCCCGGTCAGCATGATGCCGACGAGGTAGGAGAGAAAGGAAATCGCAGCGGCATCGGGTCGGAAGAGCCCTGCCAGCGCCGTCATCCTGTCGAAACAGAGTCGGAGAGATCTGCTCAACTGTGATTTTCCTCCCGCCGAGTCGGATTGATCCTCCGCCTCTGCTTCTGTCTCGGGTTGCGAATCCGGATCT
>JANTFG010000220.1 GCA_024763555.1 Thermoanaerobaculales bacterium | reverse complement strand
CTCCCACGCGACGGATGCACACGCTCACCCAGAGAAAAAGGGCCCACCCGGGGAGCGGGTGGGCCTGTATCAGCCGATCCGGCTATTCTGGATTATGGTCCGCCGACGACATTATCCCAGTTGCTCAGACCGCCGCTTTCGAAGTTCTCGTAGAAGATCTCGATCCTCGACTCGATCCGGCCGATCCAGGGATTGTCGGTGGAGTTCGCCGCTGTGTAGTGTTGCAGGGTCATCAGGGTTCTCCCGGCGCCGTCCTGAGCGCCGTTGACGAAGAGGCCGTATGCATGGGTCTCGGGGTAGTAGCGGCGTCCGTCGGCGCCGAAGGCTGTATGGACGCTGCCGTCGACTGTCGAGATTTGTGCCGTTGCGGGGTAGGTGTGTCCGTCCCCCGATGTCTGCTCCGCTCCACCGACCACGGTGAGGGTCCAACCGTAATTGTCCAGGAAGATGCTGTTGACCCAATCATCTGTATCGCCGATTCCGAAGAGACCGGTGTCGCTGAGATCAATCAGGGTCCATCCGAGATTGCCGAAGCCGGTGCAGGTATCGCCTGAGCCGGTCAGACAGAGAATCGCCATGTCCTTGTTTCCCCCGAGGACAGCCGGCTCATAGCTTTGACCTCCGATATAGATGATGTCACTGATGGCGCCTCGTTGTCCCTTGATGAGGTTCAGAGCTGTCGTGACGGTATATCCCCGATTGTCCACAGCGTAGAGGTTGTTGGCGGCATCATAGTACTCGTAGGTCGCCTTTCCATCGGTATTGAAAGTGTTCTCAAAGTTTCCCGTGCTGTCCAGAACGGCCACGGCGAGATCAAAACCGCTTGCGGTCTGGGCCTGGCCGACCACGATGATTTCCCCGCTCGAGGTCAGGGAAACTCCAAAGGCGGTATCAGAATCACCGCCGCCGAGGTCGAAATAGGCGAGCTGCTTCCCGTCGGTGTTGAAGGTGGAGTCGTTTCCTCCGGAGGATGTGAAGCGTGCGATCCCGAAGTCATGGTCGGTACCTCCGTGGGTTCCTCTTTCGATTTCACCAACAAGAACGATGCTCCCATCGGACTGAACGACCATATCATATGGGGTGTCGTCACCGGGATCATCCCCGCCGACCATGTCAAATGCGGCGCCGGTCAGCCCGAGAAGGCCGAAGGATGTATCCAGCCCGCTCCCATCAGCCTTGATCCGCGCCAGAAAGAAATTCCAGCTTGAGGGCGTTCCGCCCTGCCCCGGAAAGGAGAGGTAGATATCCCCATCAGAAGCCAGGGCGACGTCGACATAGGACCCTTCCTGGGCGGCTGGAAGATCGACGGGAACAGTGAAGAGCCCGTTTGTCCCGAAGGAATAATCCCGGGTCCCGTCGGCCTTCACCTTCAAGACGGCAGGCCGAAAACCGGTTGTACCGTCAGTGGTCTCCATGACCATCGCGATGTAGGAGTTTCCGGCGGAGTCCGCTGCCAGGTCGACGGGATACTGGTCCAGGGCGATCTGAAACATATTGAAGCCCTGGCTCGGGTTGAAAGTTGTATCGTAATTGCCGAGCTGAACTGCTGAGGCTGCTCCGGCGATGGCGAGGAGACTGATCATGATGATGGTGACTGTCCGGTTTTTCATATTTCCTCCTTGAAGGTTCTGTAGATTTCCGTGAGCCTTCAATAAGAGAAACGTCAATGCCGGGAAGATCCGGCCAAAATAGTTCGAGGATTCCGAAATCCGTGATCGAAAGGGAAGTCGACTTGTTTCTCGTGATGATTGAAGGGTCGTGTTAGGATCGCATTCCCATGAAGGGCCGAGCCCGTTTTTTCAGGAGGACGATGATGAAACGCAGCATGCTGATCAGCGCATTCATACTTCTTGCGACGCCGTTGATCTCCTGGGCGCTTGACGCCTATCCGACGACCTCGCTCTGCGAGTTGTTCACGGCGGTCGGTTGACCGCACTGCCCCCACGCGTACTCGGGTCTCGAGACGACGGAGCAGAATTTCAACCACGAAGAGTTCGTGCAGATCCGCTACTACGCGGGTCGTTTCGGAAATGCGGATTCCGATTCCCGCATCAGCTACTACCATTTCACGGGCACGCCCAGCCTGATGTTCAACGGGACGGAGTCAATCGTCGGCGCCGGCGACGACGATCAGGCGAACGCCGAGTCCTATATGGCGATTGTCCGGGACCACTCTCTCGATCCTGCGCCGGTCCGGATCAGAGTTGATGACTTTGATGCCTCGACCGGTGTGGCCCGTGTCAGTGTCAGGATGTACTCGGAGAGTCTCTCGCTGGACGACGAGGCCATGCTCTTCGTCCTCATCGAGGATGATCTGGCCGGGGAGAACACCCATGTGACGCGACAGGTCCTGAGCGATTCCATCAGTCTTTCGGGCGCAGGGGCAAGTACGAGTTTCGATGCAACTTTCGATATCGATCCTTCCTGGGACCCGGCCAATCTCCATGTCGTCGCCTTCATTCAACAGGCGGATCGGAAGATCCTGCAGGTGGGGACGGACTATGAGACGCCCTCAACCATGATCCGCGCCATGGCGCCCTTCGCTCGGGTCATTTTCGGTTCCTCGACCTCGAGCCATGAATTCGATCCGGTGAGCCTGGTCAATGTGGGGCAGTCTGACACCTTCACGATCCGTGCGGTCATTGATGAGGCGCCCTCCCCGGACTGGGGAGTCGAGATCCGCGATGGTGACGGAGAGCTTCACAGCGATCAGTTCAGCATTGATCTTGACGCCGAGGCGAATACCGAAATCAGGGCTGTCGTCAATCCAGGATCCGAGGGTTCTTTCAAGTTCCATCTTGAAGTCAGTTCTCCGAATTTGGATAAGAAACTCGAAATTCCAATGGGATTCGTGACCGACAATATCGATGTTCTTCTCATCGATGATGACGGCGGCTACGACTATGAGCAGTATTTTATCGAGGCCCTCACGGCTGTCGGAAAGAGCTATGGCGTCTGGGATCGTTCGGCTGCCGAGCTTCCGGATGAGGCCCTGTCTGCCGAAGTCCTGGTCTGGAATGTCGGCCTGGGCTATCCCAGTCTCGATCCGGCAGACCGGGATTTTCTCACGCGCTACTTCGAGGGTGGCGGCGCTCTCTTCCTCTCGGGTCAGGATGTCGGATGGGATCTGAATTCCTCACAGTCCTCCAATAAGGATATCGCCTTCTTTCATAACTACCTTCATGCCTTCTGGCGGGCGGACGATTCGGGCGTTACATCTGTCCATGGTGTGGCGGGGGATCCGATTTCCGACTCGATGGAGCTTGAAATCGCGGGCGGCGACGGCGCCGACAACCAGGACTTCCCTGATGTGCTTGTGCCCATCAGCGGGGAGGCCACCGAGATCCTGAGCTACGGGGGCGCCGGGCAGACGGCCGGCCTTCGCTATGAAGACGACAACACCGGCTCACGCCTGGTCTACCTGGCCTTCGGTTTCGAGGGAATCGACAATGCCGCCGATCGTCGGATCCTGATGCAGAGAGCCCTCAGGTGGCTCCATCCCTGGGCTTCTATCGATGATGACTACGATACAGGCTTGATTTCGGGACCCGACATCCAGTCCTTCTGAGGCCGGGGAAGCGGCCGGCAACCGGCAGCAGCTTCAGCGACACTCGGGGGCGACTCAAGGCCGTTGAGTCGGAGAAATTCAAGAGATCTCGCTTCCCATCAAGGTCGGCCTGGATTTTCAGGCTGACACCCTCCGCTTCAGCCTGGCCGGTAGCTCAGGAATTCTCTTTTTCCGGGAAGCGGCTGCAGACGTACTCCGCCAGAGCTGTAATCGTCAGCGAGGGATTGACGCCGAGGTTGGCGCCCACCAGGGAGCCGTCGATTACGTAGAGCCCAGGGTGACCGAAGACCTCTCCTTTGACGGAGACCACGCCCCGATCCGGACCCGAAGCAATCGAACAGCCGCCAAGAATATGGGCCGTCGTCGAGGTATCCAGCAGCACCTCGTTCAGGGTGTTCTGAGGTTCTGCGTCCAGCTCATCCCCCATTTCCCGAGCCACTTCGTGGGCGATCGGGATGTAGGAGGGGATTCCGGGCTGGCCGGGATCGGGCTTTGAAGTCAGGGTTCGGACGAAGGGCCAGAGGGCCTGTCGTTTCTTCGTCAGGCGCGTATGATTGTCCTCGGTCTGCATGACAAGTAGGACCGCGGATCGTTTCGCCTTTCCCCAGGGTTTGCTGACCCTGAGAAAACGGATGGGGTGTCGGATGATATTTCCCAGCCAGCGCAGGGCCCTTGGGATCCCCTTGCCGCCGTCGGTCATCAGAGTTCCCAGCAGGAGCATCACATCCGATCCCGGCGGGAAACGCACGCACTCCATGTGGGTCACATTGTCCATCTCTGCTTTGGAAGCAATCGCGACGCCCTCCCAGAGATCATCCCTGGATTTCGAAGTAATCCCCAGCAGGACTTCCGAGTTCGTGCGCACCATATTTCCCAGCTCCGGAGAGATATTCGGAAGTCCGCCCTCCTCCCGGCTCTTCATCAGCAGGGAAACGGATCCCAGGACTCCGGCGGACACGACGACCTTTGTGGCAGTGATGACGCCCTTCTTCCTGAGGAGTTGACGGGTGGACTGCCGCCAGTGAACCCGGTAGCTGCCGTCCTCCATCGCCTCGATCAGCCGGACTTCCTTTTCCGGGAGGATCTCCACGCCTTTGCCTTCGGCCAGGTAGAGGTAGTTCTTGTCCAGGGTGTTCTTGGCGCCTTTCCGGCAGCCCACCATACAGGAACCGCAGAATGTACAGCCCGTTCTGGCCGGCCCCTCGCCCTCGAAATAGGGATCGGGGACCTCGACATCCGGCTCACCGAAAAAGACACCGACATCCGTCGGGCAAAAACTCTCCCCACGGCCGCGACGCTCCGCCGCGTGCCGAAGGGCCTCATCCGCCGGCCCCATGCGAACGGTCTCGGTCGAGCCGAGCATCCGACGAGCCTCCGCGTAGAACTTCGGCATCACCTTCCGCCAGTCTTCGAGGTCTTTCCACTGCGGGTCGTCCCAGACGGTATCCGGCGGTTCGAAATGGGTATTGGCGTAGACCAGGCTTCCGCCTCCGACGCCGATTCCGTGAAGGATCAGCACCTCGCGGAGCAGGTGGAGACGCCAGGTCCCGTAGCAACCCAGGCTGGGAAACCAGAAACCTCTCCGGATATTCCAGTTTGTCCGGGGGTAATCCTCGGGTCGGATGCGCCGACCCTTTTCGATGACACCGACCCGATAACCCTTTTCAGCAAGCCGCAGCGCGGCGACCGAGCCTCCAAAACCGGAGCCGATAATGAGAACGTCATAGTCCGGGGAACCATTCGGCATTTCCATTCCAGGAGTCTACCCGGTTTGCCACAGCGCGGCAAGTCGAGTGCAGGCGGAGGGCCGGAGAGGGCGCAGCAGCCGGAGCCGTACATCGGGAGCAGAATCCGGAGCCGGAACGGGGGACCGAACCCGGAGCCGCACATCCGGAGCCGATGCCGGAGCTGGGGCGACCGTGGGTCTCTGAGCGGAATGCGCGCGTCGGGCACAACCTTGGTATCCCGAGTCCGATCAGGGAGATCGTGGAAGAAACCTATGCGGTCGTGGGATGTTCCGACCACTTCGAGTGTAATTCTGCCGGGCTAGTTTCGCGTTTAGGGCGTCAAAACCGGCTCCGGATTCGGTTCCGGCTCGCGGCTCCGGTCAAGGGATATGGTCCAGATACCGAAACCGGCGGCGATGTTCGCCTGAAACCGACCCACAGCGCAATGACCTCTTTCACCGCCTGAAATTGGCGCTCTCCTGTTCGCTGTGATAGGGTCCGCCTTCGAGCCGGATAACTCTAAGCTATCCCTTCGTCAACACATCAGCCCCAGGGAGGGCCCCCATGCAAAAGACTCTGAAATATTTCCTCATCATCCTTTGTCTCTCTTCACTTCAGTCGGTATCGGCCCAGACGCCCGCTCAGCGGCCAACAACTCCCGACGAGCAGATCGTCGTCACTGTGAACGGAGATCCGGTCCGCGCCGACGAGGTTAAGACGACAGCTCAGCAGATGGCGCAACAGATGGCACAGTCCGGTCAGCAGGTCGATCCCCAGA
>JANTFG010000219.1 GCA_024763555.1 Thermoanaerobaculales bacterium | reverse complement strand
TATTCTGGATATCGACTCCGGGAAAGTGGAATCCATCGACCTTCCGGAAGCGCTCCCCACCATCAGCACCATCGCCGTCAATGACCGGCTCATCGTCGTCGGCACGGCGAATGCCGAAGGGCGCCCCAATGCCTTTGATCTCCAGCTCCTCGAGCGAGAACTCGAGAAACGTGAGGCCCAGAAAGTTCTCGAGCGAAAAGAAGCTGAGGAAAAAGAGGCGCTTTCGCCCTGAGCTTCTCAATCAAGTTGGAAGTCAGTACATCGTCGCTGGACAGGGGCGATCGCACTTCCTTTGGGAGGGAACCGCAAGCCGGGGCAGAAGCTGCGAGCCGGAGCCGGAACAGGAGCAGGAACCGCATCCGGAGCGCGGCCTGACGCCCGAGACGCTAGGCTGAGCCGACAGCGTCACGATCGGAGTGGTCGGAACATCCCACGATCGCATAGGTTTCGGTCACCGCCCCCTTGCTCCGGCTCGGGTTACCAAGGTTGTGCTCGGCCCAGATATTCCGCTCAAAGAACCACGACCCCACCGGCTCCGGCATCGGCTCCGGATGTGCGGCTCCGGCCCCGGCTTCGGTTCCTGCTTCCGCTCACGCTCCGACCCTGCCTTTGGACCCCGGCATGGGACTGAGAAAGCCCCAAAGCGAGAGGGCCTGTGGAATTGCCGGGTCTGCCGTGGGCTATGGACGCCTATGGAAAATCCATCAGTGAGTTCGCTTCGCTCCTCCTGCCGGATTTCCCACAGTCGCCCACAACCCCCTGGAAAACGCTGAGCGGAGAACCGCTCCGCGTTTTCCTCAGCCCCTTGGAAAACCGGCCTAAATCTACTCTGTAACTTCAAAGCCGGAGGGGGCCGGTTTTCCACAATTCCACAGCCCCAACGACGACTATCAAAAATACCAATAAAAAATACCGAAAAAAACACTTGATTCCTTATCGAGGCTCCGGTTGGCTGTTCCGGTTGGCGGCTCCTGCTCCGGTCCCGCGGCCCGCCGGACAACGTAGACCACTGGGGAACAAGGTATTTCCTGCCTGATCGAGTCTCAGAAGAACTCGAAGCACTGAAAACAATGACTTCGGGTCCCCACCCTCTCGAAAACCTAATTCTCAGCTCGCTTCTCTAGCCTTCGGATGACCGGATCCCTGGTGAGCGGAGTAAAGCGCTCGGGAATGTCCCTCGGCGATCTCAAAGCCCGCTTGCCGAACTCCATCTGGAGGTGTCCCCACTCTCGAAAGCATCGAAGAAGAGACCGGTCACAATTGAGATGTCATCGACACCGACGTTGGGATCAGCTCCCAGGAGATCAGAAAGCATCAGAAACAGGGTGACGGGCTCGTTCCGCTCATCCCACAGCAGGGGGATGGCAAAACACTCCCAGTCTCCCGCCCCACCCAGCTCCTCGGAGTAGATCTCCCGATAGAGGCCGTGCACCTGAAGGTAGATCGAAAAAACATCGGAACTGCCGGCGTCAAAAACCTTACGACAGAAGGAAATCGCCCAGGCATTGGAGGGCAGATAGAAACGGTTGTGCTCGCGCCATTCGCCCCCATAGAGATCGAGGTACTGGTCTCCCCAGGTAAAGACCTCGGCCGACCCGCCACCACCGTGGAAAGACCAACCGGAGATATCGGAGCCTCCACTGCCGTCATTGTCGAAATCACCGTTGATCAGGCCCTCCCGGAGGTTGAAATCAAAATGAACTTCCTGGCGGGAGGCGGGCACGTCCGGACAGCGGACGGTCCCGCCCCCGATCCGACTCATATTGAAGCCGTCGACGTTCCGACTGAGTGGCTGGGTACGGGATGAGCCCGGGCAGCTGAGATTTGAAGAAATGAACCAGTCGGGACCCGGTGGATCTCCCGTCACCGGGTCAACACTGACTCCCGTGTCGATCGTAAAGGCATACCAGGTATGCACGTCCGAGTGGCAGAAATCATCCAGCGACGAAGCATCAAAGACCGCAGCCCCGGGGATGGGCTTACCGTCCGGGTCGACGTTGCAGGCGAGATTGTCGATATCGCGCCAATAATCGTCGCAGTAGCCGATGCCCTCCCAGGAACAGACGCCCGATAGATCCGACGGAGGGTCTCCACAGCGATACTCGGGATGGAGGATATTGACATCGAAATCCTCCCAGCTCAATCGCTGCTCCGGCTCGGCGGGCTCGCCGCTCTTCTTGACGGCGCCCCCGTCATGCGGATCCAGGCTCGTCAGCTGTTCCGGAGCCGGGAAGCCGGCGGCGATGAGGCGTTCTGCAACTTCGGAGTTCACAACAGTACCGCGGCTGTGTCCGATCAGGTGCAGGTGCTCAAGATTGACCAGGGGCGGATCCATTCGACTCCATCGAATGAGCCCGGCAAAAAGAGATTCCGCAGCGGCCTCGGAAAAGCCGGTTCCCGACTCATTGCTGTCGTCGGCCCAGTCGTACACGATCACCGTTTCGGTGCCGGGCGCCGCGGATCCGCAGTAGGCGTTCGTGCAGGGATCCAGTTCTCCGCTCGCTTTATTGTTGATGAAAATCTGCCCGCCGCCGGCCCGCCCGGCCACAGCTCCGGCCATCGAAAAGACCCAGTCCGGCACCGAAGAGCCCGCCTGATATCCATGACAGATGACCGTCGTTCCCGTGGGAAGGCCCTGGGCTCGGAGATTCGGGAGCCAGGCATATATCAGAATCAGAAGAATCACAGGAACTCGCATCGAAATCAATGATACACCGGCTGACCTGCATTCATCGGCCACGAAAGCCATGAATTCCTACACCGGCGCCACAGGCTGCAGCTGGGACCAGCGCCGGCTGTTCGCGGATTCAAGGCCGAAACGGCCGCAGAGTCAGAAACGTCGGGTATAGCCGATATACAGACCGACATCAGGAGAATTCTCGAAGGGGGCCAGGTTCTCAATGATTCCCCATTCCAGAACGGAGAGATCAGACACCTCGTGTTTCATCCCGATGATGATCTCCTTTGAGGTCTCATCAAAAGGAGCTACATGCTTGACCACTCCTCCTGAGAGCAGGTATTGGAGGTTCAGGGAGGTCCTGGGGTGGAAACGCCACTCGAGGGAGGCCATCGTCGAAACCTGCGTCGTTTTCAACTCGATCACACCGAGCGCAATATTTTCGCTGTACCAGGCATGGGAAAGACTGAGGTAGGCATTGAAATCTCCGATTCTCTTGGCCAGGGCCACACCCAGGATGCCGTCGATTGGGCGTCCCTCGAATCCATCCGACTGGAGCGCGAGTCGAGCCGTCGCCCACCAGGAAACGGCCGGCCATATCTCGCTGCCGCAGCTGAGATTGTGCTGAACCGTCAGGAGCAGATTCTGAACGAAAACACCGCTGTCCCCCGGCCCGAGGCTCGTTTCCTCCCTGCCCTCCGGGGCCCAGATGAAATGAAACTGATTCCGGGGCCAGCGATCCCGACCCTGCTGACCCGCTCCGATGAGGTCGTGAAAACCCTCGATCACGCCATCGAGAATTCCACCGAAATGACTCCTCATTTCGTAGCCGACTTCGAATTCGAAGGTATCGGAAAGACCGTAGCTCAGGGAGAGATCTCCTTCCAGAGTTTCTGCATCGATGAGATAGGGGCCGAGTTGCCCCTGATCCGGATGAAAACTCTTTTCCTCAACGGCCCAGAGATTGCTCCAGACCAGGGAGCCGTGAGCCTCCCAGGAGCCCTTAGCGAGAGTCGAGGGCGCTCGGGGAATCATCATCAGCCGAAGCGCCTGGAAACCCGACTGGCTCCGAAGACGCAAGGGTCCGTAACCGACATTGGCAAAACAGA
This sequence comes from Thermoanaerobaculales bacterium, assembly GCA_024763555.1. Classification (GTDB taxonomy): domain Bacteria; phylum Acidobacteriota; class Thermoanaerobaculia; order Thermoanaerobaculales; family Sulfomarinibacteraceae; genus JANTFG01. Next base: position 2,310 of record JANTFG010000219.1, on the reverse strand, counting down.
TGGATCCCGCGCGATAGCCTTCCCGATCCCAGAGAATCGCTGAAGAAGCCCCTTCAGGCCCCTTCCCCACATCCACAGAGGCCGGCGCCCGATCGATATTTTCGAGCAGCGCAACGAATTCATCGGCATCGAGCCGCCCGACGACCCGCCGAATCTCTTCGCCCTTCGGATTTTCGACGATCAGAGTCGGGACTGCCCGGATCTCGTAATCCCGGGCCAGCGAAAGCTTCCGGTCGAGGTCAATCTCCACCCAGACCATCTTCTCAGACCAGGGCCTGAGTTTCGGAGATTGCAGGGTTTCTTCCCGCATCTGCCGACAGATCGGACACCAGGCGCCACCGAAAAAGATGACGATCGGCCGATCCGTCGCCGCAGCAGCTTCCCTCGCCTCTTGAAGATCATGGGAAAACTCCAGGATGGTCTCGGGTTTCGCCTCCGCCATTGGCAGGCCAAGAAGAAGGCTCAGTAAAATCAGAACAATGAGAATACTGCGATGGTCGAAACGCCCGTGAAACCGCATCGGAACTCCGATCGAAAGCAGGAGTTGAATTCAGTCCTGCCTTGAGAAAGTGTATCACTGCTTCATTAGCTCACCGCTTCCCGGCCCTGCTCGAAGGAGCCCCTGAAGGGAATACACCAAACTACATGAGGCGTATAATGGGCTCTGGGAGATGGGAGAATAGCAGGAGGTCTTTACTGTTCGTGGAAATCGAATTGCCTCGCATTCGGAAGATGAATAATACGGTCTCACCCGGAAGGAAAAACCATGAATCCTAAAACCAGAATCGGCATTATCATCTGTGACCGCTACCGAAGATGTGCGGGAGGAAAGTGTTTCCGGGCTCTCAAGAATCGAGAGGGAGCATTCAGCATCTATGCCGACACTGAAGTCGAGTTGGTCGGCTATACGACATGCGACGGTTGTCCGGGCGGAAATATCGAGTATGCAGCGGAGGAGATGACGAAAAACGGGGCCGAAATCATTCACCTCGCGACAGGTTTCATTGTGGGCTACCCACCCTGCCCCTATATTGACACCTTCACCAGCTTTCTGGAACAACGCTACAAAGTAAAAGTCGTGGTCGGAACCCATCCGATTCCACAGAAATACCTTGAGATGCATCGTCACCTCGGAAGCTGGGAGGCTCCGGAATGGAAAACTCTGCTTGCTCGTACAATGGCAGACAAGTCTACCCGACTGAGCTATGACTGAGCATCAGGGACCGAGGCTCTGCTTCGGGCCGGTCCCATCCCGTCGACTGGGCCGGAGCCTGGGAATCAACAACATCCCACCTAAGCACTGCTCCTATGCCTGCACATACTGCCAGCTCGGTCGAACACCTCACATGTCAATCGAGCGAAGGGTTTTTTATGACCCGAGCAGGCTCCTTACAGAGGTTCAAGACCGGGTTCAAGAGGTTCGGACCGCAAACGAAGAACTCGACTATCTCTGCTTTGTCCCCGATGGTGAACCAAGTCTTGACCTCAATCTCGGCAAGGAGATTGAGCTTCTGAAACCACTCGGCGTCGACATTGGCGTGATCAGCAATGCCTCGCTGATCTGGATGGAGGAGGTCCGGGAGGAACTGGCAGGGGCCGACTGGGTTTCCCTGAAAGTCGATGCTGCGAACGAGTCCCTCTGGCATGAGATCGACCGTCCCCACGGTCGGCTCCGGCTGGAGGAGATTCTCGAGGGCATCCTGTGCTTTGCTGAGTCTTTCGGGGGCCATCTGGTAACTGAAACGATGCTCATCCGCGGTCTCAACGACCAGGAGGAAGAACTTGAAGAAATTGCAATCTACCTGGAGAAGGTTCAGCCTGAGATCGCATATCTGTCCATACCCATCAGGCCCCCGGCAGAGTCCGGTGTTCAGGCCCCTGATGAAGCCGGGATAACACGTGCCTGGAGCATATTTTCGGAGAAAGTGGCCCGGGTGGAATGCCTTAGTGGAGCGGAAGGCGACAGTTTCTTTTCAAGTGGAGATGTCGTCTCGGATCTCCTGAGCACAACATCCGTGCACCCGATGCGTCTCAGCTCGGTTGAGGCCCTGCTGAAATCAGCAGGCGCCTCCTGGTCAATCGTCGAGGAACTTCTCGATCAAGGAACCCTGATCCGCAATGACTACGGCGGCGAGACCTTCTTCATCAGAAAACTCCGTTCAGGCAAGTAGCTCTGCCGGGAATCCCTCCGCTCAGGGGCCGAGAAAAAATACCTTCCTGTTTTGCGCGCCCAGATGTGCTTCAGATTTGGATTGGGCGATTGAGGGAAAGCGGAGGCGTAGCCTTGCCTACGTTGAGTATTTCCAGATT
>JANTFG010000218.1 GCA_024763555.1 Thermoanaerobaculales bacterium | reverse complement strand
AAAACCTGTCAGCTCGCAGATCTCCCTGCAGAAGGGCCCCAGCTGGTCGTTGCGGAAGGCGCGGGAGGTCAGGGCCAGTTTGGCGGCCTGTTCCACCATGACCTTGACGAGTCGGGGGTGACAGTGGCCCTGGTTGACCGCCGAGTAGGCGGCAAGAAAGTCCATGAACTTTCTGCCTTCGACATCCCAGACCCAGACTCCGTCGCCGCGTTCGATGACGACGTCCAGTGGGTGGTAATTGTGGGCGCCGAACTGATCTTCGAGGGCGATATATTCACTGGCTTTTGACATGATGACCTCCTGCCTTTGTGGAAGAATCCGCAGCGTCCAGCGAAGCTCTCGCGACCCTGCAATCGAGGCGAAGGCTACACCGAGTTCGGACACGACGCAAGCCCCTCTTGCGTCCGGGCAAAGCCTGTGGCATACTTCCGCTCCCTTGAGCTGCGCCGATGGCTCAATTGGATAGAGCACCTGACTACGGATCAGGAGGTTGCAGGTTCGAGTCCTGCTCGGCGCGCCACTCATTCTAAAGGAGTTACGCCGCCTTTCGAGGCGGCGTAGTTTTTCTCCCGCCCGCTTATAGGAATCGCTGCTCTCCGGGATGGCGAAGGCCTCAGACCTCCGCACCATGAAAGTGCAAGGCCATCCTGGCCGCATCGAGTTTGATGGGAATCGGGTTGTTCCCAAAGCCCGTCAGCCGGAGATCTCCGCAGACCAGTTGGAACAGTTTCCGGCCTCGAAGCCGTCTGAGAATACTTCGTCCGGATTCCCGCTCCATCCTGCGATCCTGGCCATCAGCCACCAGAGAGCCCTGCCTTTGAGAATGCAGTTGAGGGTGGCCTCGGAAGGGGAGTCGGAATGTGCGCAACTGCTGCAGCCGTCATAGCCGTCAACGCCGGTGCCGGTGGTCAGCTGGGCCAGCTCGGTGCCGGGGTTTGCATTGATCCACTCCTGGGCCCAATTGCCGCCGGTGTAGTCGAGGTTGTCCTCCATGTCTTGATCCCAATAGTAGTTTCCATCGGGGTCCCATGCCTCGATGTCCGCGAAGTCGAAGAGGATCCGGTGCTGAGCGGCACAGTGCTGACGTATGAGCTGGTTATTGTAGTGGACCGAGCCTTCCGTCGTATCTTCGCCCTGTCCCTCCGAATGCCCCGTCATGAAAACGAATGAGACATTCGGGTACTCCGAGATCAGGATCTCCATATTGTCGAGGTAGCGCTGTGCATTGTGGCCGTTGATGCTGCACCAGGACCACATGATGACGTTGATGTGCGCATTGGTCTCATCATCGAGAAAAGTCCGGGTGCAACTGACCCAGGGCGTGACGCCATCCCCGTTGATCCAGTCACCTTGGCTGAGGTCCGGAACCGAGCAGGGGATCCCGCTGCCGCTGTAGTTCTCATCGAGATCCAGGCCTGAGGATCCATCAGGGCTCCAGGCGTATCGCGTTCCAAATGGTGGGAAGGACTCCAGGGCGTCGGCGCCGGTGATGAGCTGACTCCCGTGGCTGGTGTGGTTATAGGCCCCGTGGATTGTCGATGTGATTGTCGTCATCCAGCTGTCCGGGATGGCGCCCGGGTCGGTACAATTGTGGTCTACGAGAACCTGGGCCGCGAGCCTGGTGCCCGGCAGCGTGCCCAGAAGGAGCGTGATCATCAGTCCGTAAGCTCGTAGCGAATTCATTTCTCTCTCCCCGCCTTTGATCTAAACTCATCATATACCGCAGCAGGGTCGGAAGGAAGTGATCTCCCTCACCGGAGGCCGTACTCAGTCGGTCGAGTGGATTGGTTTCCGGCGGATCGGCCGGTGGATCTTCTCTCGGATCCAGGGGCGGAGTCCCGGAGAAGCAGGGTGATCTGATGGGCCTGTACAATCAACCGCTCGCCTCAGGTTGAGTATGTTCGGGCAAATGGAGAGGAGTTTTGGATGATCCGATGTTAGGATAGCGGGGATGAACGGAGGGCAGGTCTTCTCTCAGGTTGCTCAGGGACGAGGTCTCAGGAGATGAGCCGGGTCAAGGCGGATCACCAACCGATGATCTACGCCGTCGGGGGCGGCAAGGGTGGCGTGGGCAAATCGGTGATCGCGGCGAATCTTGGAGCGGCGCTTGCGCTTCTGGGGCGCCGGGTCGTGCTCTTCGACGCCGATCTCGGCGGGGCCAACCTCCATACCTTTCTGGGAATGTCGAGCCCTGCCCTCGGAATCGGAACTTTTCTTTCCGGGAAGGTCGGACGGCTCGACGAGGTCGCGGTCGATACTTCCGTCGAGAGCCTTCGGCTGATCAGCGGCGCCGGCGCCGGGCTGGAAACGGCCAATCTCAAGTATGCGCAGAAAAGCAAGATCCTCAGACACCTTCGGAAGCTCGACGCCGATGAGGTCATTCTCGACATCGGAGCGGGTTCATCCTTCAATGTCCTGGATTTCTTTCTGGCGGCGGATCAGGGCATTCTGGTCTTGGTGCCCGAGCCGACCTCGGTGGAGAATGCCTACCATTTCCTCAAATCGGCCTTCTACAGGACGATGAAGGATACCGAGCCCAAGGGGCAAATTCGGCAGATTCTCAGCCGGGTTCGAGGTGAACTCGAAGCGAGGGGCATTCACTCACCGCGGGAACTGGTCGAACAGATCAGCCGGGAGGATCTGGAAGCGGGGATGTCTCTGGAGCGAAGCTTAAAGGCTTTCCGGCCGGGCGTGCTGATCAACCGCGTCCGGGAGCCGGGTGATCGTCGCCTCGGAGATGATGTCTCCCTGGCATGCAGAGACTATTTCGGCACCGGAGTCAGTGCGCTCGGTTCGCTGGACTACGATTCGCTGGTTCACCAGTCGATCGTCCGGCGTCGGCCGATTCTGGAGCTCTTTCCGGGTACAGCCTTTGCGCGGGGCATCATGAGTCTGGGCGAAAGGCTCCTGAGGGGATCAGGATGAAAGACGGGCAGCGGGTACGGGATCTCGAATGGCTGGACCTCGACCCTGATGCGGGAGACGCCGAAGTCATTGCGGAGTGCCGTCGCCGGCTGACTCTCTATGCCGGGGATCATCCCGCCATCTACAGCCTGATGAGTGAGGAGGAGCGGCATCGAATGCTCGCGAGGATCGATGGAATTCTCTCGCGCCTGAAGAAGCCGGATTCCGGGCCGCCGCTTTCCTCCACTCCGGTCGTGGAAGATTCGGCGGAGGGTGTTCCGGCGGCGCCGGATTCTGAAGCCGGACCAGCGCCGGATCCTGCGACTTCGCCCGGCGATTTTCTTCGTTATTTACGCCGCAGCTGTGGCATGGATCTCCGGGAGATCTCGGCGGAGACCAAGGTCTCTGAGAGGCAGCTTGAGGCAATTGAGGAAGAAGATTTCTCCGCTCTCCCGGCGCCCGTTTTCGTTCGCGGTTTCATTATTGCGGTCGCCCGTGCACTCAAAGTCGAGAAGCCGGAGGAACTGGCCGGAATCTACCTTGAAAAAATTGCGGGTGGCGGCTCTTGAGTGCTCTGATCAGTTGCAGGGATCTGGAAAAATCCTATGCTTCGAGGACGCTCTTTCAGCAGCTCAGTCTGAGTCTGTCCGAAGGCGAGAGGCTCGGCATTATCGGACCCAACGGCGCCGGAAAGACCACCTTACTGAGAGTTCTTCTGGGTGAAGTCGAGGCTGATACCGGGAGTATTCACCGGAGAAAAGGTCTTCGAACGGCATGGGTGCCCCAGGATCCCCGTTTCGATGATTCGCTGCGGGTCGAAGAGATCGTGCTCGCTGCCGCCGATGCAGCCGGAAATGCGGTTGAAAGGGCTGTGGAAGGGGAAGTGAGGGCCAGGATCGTCATGGACCGCATGGCCTTTCCTGATGTGAAAAAGCCTTTTGGTGCGCTCTCCGGAGGCTGGAAAAAGAGAGTGGCCATTGCCGCTGCTCTCGCCGGGAATCCGGATCTTCTCTTCCTTGACGAGCCCACGAACCACCTCGATCTGGACGGGCTGCTGCATCTGGAAGAGGTGCTCGCTTCCGGTCCCTTCAGTTTCGTACTGATCAGCCACGACCGCGTTTTTCTTGATCGGACGGTGTCCCGAATGGTCGAGATCTCCCCGGTCTATCCGGATGGCTTTTTCACGGCTGAGGGCAACTACAGCGATTTTCTGCTCAAGCGGGAGGCCTACCTCAAGGCTCGGACTCAGTATCGGGAGGGCCTCGCCAACCGTGTGCGGCGGGAGCTGGAATGGCTGGGGAGGGGAGCAAAAGCCCGAACGACGAAGGCCAGGTCAAGAATCGAAAAGGCGGAGGCCCTCCAGCAGGAGCTGAGATCTCTCGATGAAACCGGATCGGGAGGGCGTCCGGAGATCGAGATGGGGAGTTCAGGGAGGCGAAGCAGGCGTCTGCTGGTTGCCAGGGGAATTTCAAAGAAATTTGGTGAAGAAGCCCCGCTTTTTTCCGGTTTGGATCTTCTGCTGAGGCCGGGACAGTGTCTGGGTGTCGTCGGGGCCAACGGCAGCGGCAAGAGCACGCTGCTGAAAATTCTCGCGGGCGAACTCGAAGCGGACGAGGGGGAAGTCCGCCGAGTCGAGGGGCTCCGGACGGTATATTTCGATCAGAAGAGGGAAAAGCTCGATGCGGAGAAATCACTGAGACGCTGTCTCTCCGAGCACTCCGACACGGTGATCTACCGGGAGCGTCCGATCCATATTGTCACCTGGGCAAAGAGATTTCAGTTCCGGGTTGACCAGCTGGACCTGCCCCTTTCCGAGCTTTCCGGAGGAGAGCGGGCGCGGGTTCATATCGCCCGGCTGATGTTGCGGCCCGCGGACCTCCTCATTCTCGACGAACCGACCAATGATCTGGATATCCCCACCCTCGAAGTGCTGGAAGAGAGCCTGCGGGACTTTCCGGGCGCCCTCGTGCTGGTCAGTCATGATCGCCTGATGATGGATCGGGTGGCCGGAATTCTCCTGGGGCTGGACGGCAGTGGCTCTGCGACCTTTTATGCGGATGTGGAGCAGTGGGAAAGCGGCCGCCGGAGCGGCCGGGAGCAAAAACGGAGGAATAAGGCCCCGGCGAGAAGGAAAAAGACCAGAAAGCCCGGGTTGTCCTATCTTGAGAAACGTGAATATGATGGGCTTGAGGCAGCGATAGCAGAAGCGGAGGCTGAGCTTGCCCGGCTGGCTGCGCTCCTTGATGATCCATCTGTAGCCTCGGATGCCGCCAGGGTTCAGGAAGCCTTCGAGGCGCATCGGCTGGCCGAGGCTGCCCTGGAGAAACTCCTCGAGCGCTGGGTGGAGTTGGAGGAAAAGCTCGAGGCCGGCGGGATCTGAGTTTGCAGCTGATTCTGCGGTTTGGGCCCCGGCATCAGTCGGGACCCCTGCGCACCGGTTACTGATCGACGGTCAATTTCAAGATGGCGTCACGGATACCTTGGGCAGCCGGGCTTTCGGAGCGGCGATTTTGACTCCCGGTCCTGCGGGGTCTCTGAATCCCGACAAGGGCAACAAGTTATTTCCGGATGCCTTCCTGAGAAAGTGATACACTGGCAGGCGTCGGTACTCGGGAGACACTCCCTCAGGGGGAGATCGGGATGATCTGGATTCGAGATTTCAAAACGCGCCGCCGTGCCTGGAAAACAGGGGCGGGTGTTGCGGCTGATCTCGGAATGCCATGGGCTGTCTTCCCGGTTCACCCGATTCGCCCTCGCCTGGAGCGCATCCTGTTCTCTTCAGGCTCTTTCGAAATTTTCAGAGATTCATTATCCCGCTCGATTAAGGCCGGTCCCGGATCATTGAGCCGGGGTCTTTTTCTGAAGTGGATTTTCCGGAGTCCCCGAAAAATCCCAATCCCTTCCGTTTCCTGAGAAAGGAGGAGGTATGGAAGCTTTATTGGTTATGGTGCTTGCCTTCGTGGGGTTCATCCTCGCCTACCAGTTTTATGGAAAGTACATTGCCCGCTACATCTTCAAGCTCTCCCGCTCGGCCACGACGCCGGCGGTGGAGTTCGAGGACGGGGTGGACTTTGTGCCGACCGCCAAGGAGGTGATTTTTGGTCACCACTACGCCTCGATTGCCGGCACCGGGCCCATTGTCGGCCCGGCGATCGCGGTAATCTGGGGCTGGCTCCCGGCTCTGATCTGGGTCTTCGTCGGATCCATCGTCATCGGTGC
>JANTFG010000217.1 GCA_024763555.1 Thermoanaerobaculales bacterium | reverse complement strand
GCATCCTCAGTAGCCGCTTCGATCACTTCTGGGTTCGTCGATCCAAAGCCCGCCATGTGGCTGCGTGACCTTTTCTCACAAAATTGACGTGCACCCTTCTCGACTGTCAGCGCCCGGCTCGGAAGACCAGTGCGCCAAGAGTCTTGACGAGCACGAGGACATACATCGTCAGGCCGTGGCTTCGCAGAAAGTAGAGGTCGTATTCCAGCTTGATCCGGTGTTCCCCGATCTCGGCGCAATAGGGCTGGTTGACCTGTGCCCATCCGGTCAGCCCGGGTCTGACCGAGTAGCGGAAGCCAAAAAAGGGAATGCTCTCCTCGAGGGATTCGGTAATACCCGGTCTTTCCGGCCTCGGCCCCACCAGGCTCATCTCGCCCCGAAGAACATTGATCAGCTGGGGCAGTTCATCGATCCTCCAGCGACGAAGAAAAGAGCCCAGCCACAGATTCCGTGGATCCTTCCGGTCGGCAAAACAGGGCCCCTCCTCTTCCGCCTCCCTCTTCATGGTTCTCAGTTTGAGGAGGGTGAATGGACTCCGGAAGCGACCCACACGCTCCTGTCTGTAAATCACCGGCAGGCCGTCCGTCAGGAGAATTCCCAAGGCGGCAAGCAGCAGAATCGGCGCCCCGATCAGCAGCAGAATCGTTCCCAGGCCGAGATCGAGCAGTCTCTGAAGTTGGTGAAAGGGAGAGTTGGCAAGGGATGCAAAATCCCCACTGGCGATAAACCACTGGGAATCAACGTGGGCCAAGGGTATCCGCCCCGTCAACTCCGCAAAGGCCGCCGCCGCGTCGATGACGGTGATACCACGGAAATTCAAGGCAGCGAGACGATCGTAACTGGGGCGATCCGGCAGTCCGGCGACAATCAGGAGATCCGCCTCTTCAAGAGCCTGCTCAAGCTGCTCGGAATCCGAGTCCAGTTCCACTGAGGAAATCACTCTGCTGATTCTAAAGGGCGCCCACGAACCTGCTCTGATGGCTTCCTCCAGCATCCCGACGATCTCGCCCCGGCCGACGACGACGGCTTGTCGGGAAGCCGGTCGACGAAAGCGGAGGAACCAGAGATAGCGGAAAGCTGTTTCCAGGCCGAAGCTGAGCGAGAGCGTGATCAGCAGGAGACCGCGTCCGAAGCGCCAGCCGGGAACGAGATAGACACCCAGCATCAGGGCGAGAGGCAGGCTCACGGCAAGGGCGAGAATCCGGACCAGGAGATGGTCCGCACCCTTCCAGCTGCCCGGCCGATAGAGGTCAAAACTCGCCGCCAGCAGAGCCTGGGCGCCGAGAGCATAGAGGAGGAAACCGGGATGATGGCTGAGAACCCTGAGTTCCTGAGCAAAAAACTGGGGGAGAAAACGGATCCAGGTCGCAACCACCGCCGAGCCCAGAAAACAGAGCACATCGACAATGCCAAGTACAAAAACCGGCACCCAGCGATTCATCTCCAACCCGGACATGGGCGACATTCTATCCCAGTTCGCACCCCGGGACGGCATTTTCTTCTGATCGAGGTATTTGCACTGTGACTTGGTTTGAGGCGGAGCATCCCCGTGAGTATGGCCGCTTGACGGCCTTTGCGGATCGCAATCGCCCTGATCCGATGGAGAATTGGTCTGTCAGCCACGCCGCTGAGAGCTTTGCGAGCTTTCTCGAAACTCACTCCTCCACATCCCCTTTCCACCGGAGACAACAGCCATCACAAGCGAAACCTCGTGACCCTTTCCGCTACGCTACAATGGGCGGTCTGCGCCGCTTCGGGGGTTTGTCCTGCGGCGGGCGCGACGAGGAGTCCTCATGCCCATTCACAGAGCCTCCACGGCGCGGAGCGCCGGTCTCAACCGGCTCAGAGCTGCCACTGTCAAGACCGTCCTGCTGCTGGCTCTCATGGTTCCAGGGGCCCGCCCGCTTGTTGCGGCCGTCACGGCCACAGTCATCAACTCGGCCGACCAACTGATGCGTGGGAGCGCCGCCGAAGCTTCGCAGGGGGACGTGCTTCTCGAGAATGACAGGATCGCGGTCGTCATCAGCGCGATCGGTCACCTCGCCGGATACGGACTGAGCGGCGGCACCATCATCGATGCGGCCCTGGTCTCCGACCGCTCCGACGCTCTCGGGGAACTCTATCCCTATTTCGACGACAACTGGCCCCGCCAGGCGATCTACACATCCCTGGAAATTGTCGAAGATGGGAGTGCCGGTCGGGCGATGATCCGGGCGACAGGCGCCGATTCGATGGATCCTGCGATCGAGGTCACGACCGAGTATTCGCTGGCCGACGGCGCATCTACGATCGAGCTCAGAAGCACCCTTGTGAATACCGGCATCCGGAGCTATACGACATTTGAGACCGGAGACGCCTTTCAGTGGGGCACGGCGGCCAAATTCGTCCCGGGCGGAGGATTCTCGGTCGGGAATATCAGCTCAGGTCCCTGGGTCGGCGCCCTTTCAGATCGACTCGCCTACGGCTACACCACTGCCGAAGGTGAAGTTTGGGGGCCGCACGGCAGCGCATGGTCGGACCTCAATGTTGCGGTCGGGCCCCTTGAGCCACAGTCCACACTCAGCTACTCCCGTTTCTTCGTGCTCGGCCGGGATCTGGGAGAGGTCGTTGCGAGGATGCATCAGCTCAGAGCAACACCCGTCGGCGCCGTCGAGTGCAGGGTCGAGGGAGTCGACGGGAGTCTTCCGATCGAGGGCGCCACCATCGCCGTCGACGGCATCTCAGCCGGTCACTATGTCCAGATGCGCTCAGACGGGGACGGGGGGGCGAATACGACCCTTCCCTCCGGCCACTGGACCCTGAGGGCCTCGGCGACCGGGTATCTGAGCGCCGAAATCGAGATTGATGTCGAGACCAATGAGCTTTTGCCAGTCGACTTCGCGCTCGAACCAGGTAGCTCAGGCTTTCCAGTCGGTGACGAAATCACGGTGATCCAGCGGCCGCTCCAGACCGTACCGTCTTTCGTCCTGAGAAACCACAGCCTTGAGATCATTTGCCTTGCAGATTCCGCTGCGGCCGATTGGGAGGTCGAACTGCTCCGCGAAGGGCAGCCCGTCCAACTGCCGCTCGAAAGCTCGAACTATGATCCCCGCAGCTCCTGGTGGACCCTGCAGGTGGGTGTGCCGGCCGAAATGAAGCCCGGGCTCTATGATCTCAGGGTCCGTGCCGAAAGCGGGCAGATCGACGACACGGCGACACACGCCGTGCGCGTCCTGCGCGAGTACCGCGATGATTACTATTTCATCCAGATCACCGACACACACCTCCCGGACCACCGTTTCTCCTCGGAGGACGGCGCCCCGGATCAGCACACTGAAACCGACGATCTCCGTGAGGTCATCGCCGACATCAATCTCATCAACCCCGAATTCGTTCTGTTGACCGGTGACGTGGTCAACGAGGGAGAACTCGAGGACTACCTCAACTGGCGCAGCTTCTCACGGGCCCAGAAAATCCTGACCGAACTCAAGGTCCCCGTCTTTGCCGTGGCCGGCAATCACGATATCGGCGGCTGGAGCGACACCCCCCCGCCGGACGGCACGGCACGCCGGAACTGGTGGCGATTTTTCGGATGGGGCTGGTTGTCCGACCCACCGGCAGGAGTTTCGACGCGAACCCAGGACTACAGCTTTGACTATGGGCCCGTCCATTTCGTCGGCCTCGAGGCCTATATCAACTACGACGGCTGGAACTGGTCCACCTACGGCCCGGAGAGCTTCACCGATGAGCAGATGCAATGGCTCCGGGATGATCTCTCAGCAGCCGGCGGGAGTACCTCGGATGTCCTCTTCTACCACTATGATTTTAAGAACGAGATCGATCTTCGGGAGCTCGGAGTCGAGCTGGCCCTGTACGGACATACCCACGACGACGAGGGAAGTCTCGCGAGACAACCCTACAATCTCGGGACCCGCTCCGTCTGTGACGGCAAACGGGGCTACAGGCTGATCCGGGTCTCGGACGGAATCCTGGCTCCGGAGCCGACTCTGAGCGCGGGGTCTACAGGCAAAAACCTTGAGGTCGTGTACAGCCCCTCAAATGACGGCAGCAACACGAGGGTCACCGCCCGGATTACCAACAGGCTCGGAGAAGGCTTCGAACACGCCCGACTGGAATTCATCATGCCGGCCGGCACCGGCAGTTTCCAGGTCAACGGGGGAGTTCTCGATCAGATCATTGTTTCAGAGAGCTCGAGGAGATGTTCCGTCCTGGTGGACATTGAAGCCCACGGGACACAGACGGTCACTGTATCCACCAGTCCGGGAATTATCATCCCGCCCTCCAGTCTCGCAAACGACTAGCTGAAGGGATTCCATGACCGGAAGGGCATGACTTCCACCCCCTCCCACCCGAAGATCGAGGGGCCGCAGCGCCCCAGGCTCAACCGGCTTGAATCCCCGGGGGACGTGTCAACTCCTGACCGGTGCATCTGCCCAAGGTACGAGCGGTGGTGGCAGCTGGGACCGGCTGAGTGCTGGAGTTGTGTCCTGCCTCCGGGCCTCGGAGCGAAGAGGCTCGGCGAGGCCGGATTTCTTCGGAGGCGGGGCCGATCATTTCGAGGATCCCGGGGCTTCATTCGTTGGTTTCGTCCCCCGAAAACTCCCGGATGACTGGGGGGGACAGCCGGCCGCGAAGCAGGCCCAGGACCGATGGCCCGCTCCCCGCGATCTCCGCGATCTCTGCGTGAAAACTGTGTCCTACCTTCATGTCCTTGGGCGGGAGGGGCCCCCCGACCTTTGCGGGCTTTGCGTGAGAATGTGTTCATGCCTTCGGGAGGGGGTGTTCCTCAGGTGGGCGGGGGCCTTTGCGACCTTTGCGAGAAAATGCTCCTTCTTCTTTGGGTGGGAGGGAAAATGCTTCCCGACGCCTTCCGCTCGCCCGGCCAGGCCGTGAAGCGGCCCTAACCACGGGGAAACTCCACCGCAAGGCACATCGGAAATACCTCACCCAGACTTGTCGTAGGAATACGGATGACCCTGATGTAGCATAATGAGCCGTGGAGGCAACTATGAGATCCATCCTTCTTTCCGTTCTCGTCCTCAGTCTGACGGGCCTGGCGCCCGGCCAGGCAGCGGTTCGCAATTATCTCGGACGGGACCACTTTCCGATCAGCCCGGGAGATGCGGTTCGCGCTGATGTGCTGGACCTCGATCTTTCCGCCAGGGGTGCGGAGGTTCCGATCCTGAGGTGTACGACGGATATCAAGATTTCGGGCGCCGGTTCTGAAAAGGCGGATTCCTGGATCGCTGCCCACACCCCACAGTTTGAAAGCACCGAAGGGCAGCTGAGAATTCAACTCCTTCCCCAGAAGACCGGCTTCCTGGGTCTGGGCGCCCTGACTCAAAGGCGGCGCATGCATCTCGTCCTGCCGCTTTCCAGCATTCCCGACCTGAGTACTTCCTCCGGAAATATCGAATTGACGGGAGATTTCAGCCAGGCCGATCCTCTGCGCCTGAGAAGCGGCGGAGGAAAAATTGAATTCTCAGGAGCTGCGAAGAGCCTCGAAATCCGGAGCACCTCCGGCCCGTCCACGATCCGGGTCTTCCGCCCTGTGAAAAAACTCTGGGCTCGAACCTCCTCCGGCGGGATCAGCTTCACCGGAGGCGCAAAAGAGGTCCATATCGAAACGGCCTCGGGTCCAATTCAGATTCACGGCCTCCTGGACGGCGCCTCGGTCGAAACCGTCAGCGGGACGATCGAGCTGCAGTGGGACAGGCTGCCGGCGGAAGCAAAGATCAAGATCCGTTCCGCTTCCGGCGATATTCACATTTACCTGCCGCCTGAGGCCGAGCCCTCGGGGGGCCTGAGTACAACGACTGGAGAGCTGCACTCGGAATTTCCCTCACAGGCCACTTCAGAAAGCACAACGATCCATCTGGAAGGAAGCGGTCCGGCACTGGAGGTCGAAACCGCCTCGGGAGACATCTACCTGCTCAGGGATGAGGAGTAGAGCCGGGGCGGGAGTCCGGAGACGGAAACCGGAGCCGGAACGGGAGCAACAAGCCGGGGCAGGAGCCGCAATCCGAGGCGGGAGCAGGAGCAGTAATCGGGAACCGGAGCAGGGAGCAGAAGCAGGCTCAGGACCGACGATCCGCCCTCGGCGTGCTCCGCGATCTCGGCGTGAA
>JANTFG010000216.1 GCA_024763555.1 Thermoanaerobaculales bacterium | reverse complement strand
GCAGTGCCCAGAGTTGCGGACAACCCTCCTCCGAGCCGGGATGCCATGCCGACGATGGAATCTCGGAAGACGCCCATCCCGACCGCCCCCCCGCAGCCGGCCTCCGGGGGAGGGGTTTCCCGCGGCGGGCTCTCTCTGGGTGGAGAAACGGGTGGGCAGGCCGAGACAGGAGTTCCCTCGGATTTCCAGTTCACCTACTACCTCGAACGGATGCTGGCCCTGATCGAGTCGAGGTGGTACGAACCGCCGGTTCCCCCGGGGACCTCGGCCCGGGCACGTTTCACCATTGAGACTTCCGGCCATGTTCGCGGCATCGTCCTCGAGTCTTCCTCGGGCAACTCCGCCTTCGATCGCGCGGTCTTGAGAGCCCTCTACGCCGCCAATCCCCTGCCTCCGTTGCCCCCCGCCTACCGTAGACCCAGCCTGACCATCCACCTCAACTTCGCTCATCGACGCTGAGAAGTCCGGTCGGGTTCTGAGCCGGCCGGAAGTCTGAAACGAGAATCCATAGGGACTCCAGAGGCTCTTCGAAAAAATCCCCTTGACAAATGTGATGGTGAGTATTAGGTTATACACACCAGCTCAATAAGGAGTTGGGGGAGGTTCTCTTGAGAGACTGGGAGATTCGAATCAGTGAGGCCAGCGGAGTTCCCTATTACCGGCAGATTGTCGATCAGATCGGGCAGCTGATCCGCTCGGGCCATCTGGCGCCGGGCGAAAAGCTGCCTTCGGTCCGGGAACTGGCCGCGGAACTCCTGGTTTCTCTGATCACCACGCGGAGGGCCTATGCTGAGCTGGAGAACGCCGGGCTGATCCGCAGGCGACAGGGATACGGGAGCTTTGTCGCCGAAGAGATCGAGAGAGCCTCCCACGAACAGGCGTTGAAGAAAATCCGGGAAGATTTTGAAGAGACCCTCCACGCAGCACGAAGGATGGGGCTTGAAAATGCGGAGATTCACAGAGTCTTCGAGGAACTGATCGAAGGAGAGGACGAAGATCATGAGCAGTGAGCTGATTCATATTTCGAATCTTGAAATTCGCAGGGGCGCCTTTTCACTTGAGATCGACCAGTGGTCGCTTCGACCCGGAGAGGTCGTAGGTCTGGTCGGTCCCAACGGCGCCGGCAAGACGACGTTCCTGGAGCGTTTGGCCGGTCTCCGCGGGAGCAGGGCGGGGAAGGTCTCGGTTCTTGGCAGAGATCCCCGAGTCGATCCTTCTGTGAGGGAAGAACTTGGTTTCATGTCCGATGATATGCCGCTTTTCACGCTCAGGATCGGTGCCCTGCTGCGGATGCTCTCCGGCTACTACCCGAATTGGGACGCCGGACTCGTCGAGACCCTCGTCGAGAAATTCAAACTCGATCCTCAGGACAAGGTCCACAAGCTCTCAAAAGGCCAGGGGACGCGGCTTCGTCTGATCACGGCCATGGCCTTCAGGCCCAGGATCCTGCTGCTGGATGAGCCGGCGACCGGTCTTGATGTCATGGGGCGCCGGACCCTGTTGGAAAGCGTGCTGGATATCGTCAGGGATCCGGAGAGAAGTGTCATCATCTCATCCCACATGCTGGCTGATGTGGAGCGGGTGGCCGATCGGCTGCTCGTGCTCGATCAGGGCAAGGTCATCAGGGAGGGCCGAACCGACTCCCTGGTTGGCGAGGGCCGAAGCCTGGAAGAGGCCCTCCTGGATTGGGGGGCCGCAGGATGATCTACAGATCGGCACTTTCCTTCCTTGTTCACCTCCGGATCAGGTTGATCGCCTGCCTTCGGAGTCCGGAAGCATGGCTTACCTTTCTGATCTTCGGCGTGGGTGCGGCTGTCTCATGGCCAAACAGCTTAAATCTCTCATCCCTGGGAGAAGCTGCGGGTAGTTTTTCGATTTTCGGCGTCATGTTTCTCTGGTTCTGGCTGTGGCCTATGGTCCTGATGGTTGTGATCCGGGGCAGAGCAACGACCGGCCGGGGCGAAGGCCCTCTCGGAACCTGTCCGGCCCCGGCCCTGCCGGTCGGTATGAGGCTTCGGGCCCTCGCCGAGGCGACTTTGGCCCTAGTGGGCATCGGAGTCGTGCGATGGGTCTTGATTGCGATCTATAACTCTTCATGGTCCCTACCGGCAATCCTCCCTGGTTTCGCTGTGATCCTCCTTCTTTTCCCAATGGCTGTGGTCTGGGCCCTGCCGGTTGGGAGGGCAGCGACCTTCATGCTCCGTCCGATCCTCATCGCCATTCCCGCGGCATTGTTCCGCCAGGTTGGTGGGGTCTTCGACACGTGGGCGGGCATGATCCTCAGTTCTCTGCTTCTGACCGCACTGGCCCTCCTGCTCGCGGGATTCGAGGTGCCGGATTGGGAAGGCTTGAGAAGCGGGAAGAGAGCCACTCTCGGGTTTCGGGAAGGCCTGGATCCGGCGCGCCGACTGTCGGAAGATTCCTGGCGTCCAGTGCTCAGTGCCTGGGGGGGATGGCTTTTCCTTGCCGTGCTCATTTTCGGCCTCTGCCTGTATCTGGATATTCGAGGCCGGACGGTGGAGTGGATTCTCTTTGCCGGTTTCGGAATTTTCCTGATCATTGGTCTTCAACCTCTGTTTCGGCCCTTCAACTCCAACATGCTTGTGGAGAGTCTGGCCGAGAAGAGAAGTTTCGGACGGGGAGATTTTCTCAGGGCATGGTCGGTCCTGCCCGTTGAGCCGATCCGGGTTCTCCGCCGGGTCTGGCTGCACGGCATGCTCTGTGGATTGATGCTCTGGGCAGTGCCTGTCATGATCCTGATCCTGCGTCACGGACTGGTGGAGGGATCCTGGAGTTTCAGGGCCGGTGTCGGCGATCTCCTTCCCATCGTAATCATCGCGGCGCTCTTTGTGCCGGTCGTGGCGGCGACTCTCGTGGCCCTTGCAGTGGGCCGGAAACCGGAAATCCTGAGCTCGGGCCTGATCCTGTTCTTCGGGCTCCAGCTGCTCCTTCTTGTCAGGGTTCTTCTGAGAGAGGGCCTCGGCCCGGACAAAGCGGCTTTAGACGCTCTGGCGATTCTGGCGTTGGTCGTGATGGTTGTTGCGGGCGCCCTGCCGCCCCTGCGCTTTCTTTTCAAGGCGCCGGAGCCGAGCTAAAGAGGGCGATTGCTCCGCGCTCCCGGTCGGGGTGAGGGGTGGCGGTGATGGTTGCGCCGATTCCTTTCAGACTCCCGGTTTTTCCCTGCAGAGTTCGAGGACTTCTGTCCAGGCCCTGTTAACGGCACCCGCCAGCTCCTCCGGCTTTCCCGAGTTGTCGATGATGACCTCGGCCGACCGTCTTCTGATTTCGTCGGTGGTCTGGAGATCGAGGATCGTATCGACCAGTTCGGGAGACATTCCGCGGGCGATGGCTCTCCTGCGCTGTTCCTTTCTGCCGCAGAGAACGGCGATCAGGAAATCGTAGGTTGAAGCGGCGCCGGTCTCGATCAGCAGGGCAGCCTCGACGACGAGAATGGGCGCCGACTCCCTTCGGGCCCAGTCGCTGATTTCCCCTCGGACCAGCGGGTGGATTGCCTCCTCGAGCGTTGCCTTCGCCTCCTGGTCTCCCATGATCCGGGCGGCCAGGGCCCGCCGGTCGACGGCGCCGCCTTCATCGAGCATCGAGTCACCGAACAGCTCGCGGACCAGGCGGCTTCCCGCCTGCCCGGCGTCGTAGAGCTGGTGAACAATTCCGTCGGCGTCCCGGATGGGGATATTACTCTCACTGAGCATTCTCGCGACGGTGGATTTACCCGAGGCCAGGCCTCCGGTCAATCCCACGAGACAGGGGTGATTTTCAGCTGTCATCCACTCCCTCCCGACGCAGGCGGGCCGCGTGGAGGGTGTTGTGCATCAGCATGGCGATGGTCAATGGGCCGACGCCGCCGGGGACCGGTGTAATCCGGGAGGCTTTGGGCGCCACCGCCATGTAATCCACATCTCCGGTCAGGACCGAACCCCGTTTTTCAAAGGCCGCTCGTTTCTTTTCGGATGAGCCGTAGAGTGCTTCGAAACGCTTCGGATCACTGAGGCGGTGCATGCCGACATCGACAACGACCGTACCTTCAGAGACGTGTTCGGCGCCGATCAGCGACATTGAGCCGGCCGCGGCGATGAGGATTTCCGCCTGTCCGGTGATCGAGGCGAGGTCTCGGGTCCGCGAGTGACAGATCGTCACCGTTGCATTGGCGTGCATCAGCAGCATGGCCATGGGCTTACCGACGATATCCGAGCGCCCGATCACGACGGCGCGGCGGCCTTCGATCGGGATTTCCTCGCGCCGGAGCATCTCCATGATCCCGGCCGGCGTACAGGGGACGAGGCGGGGTCTTCCCTGCTGCAGCCTCCCGATGTTTTCGGGATGGAAACCGTCGACATCTTTGAGGGGATCGATCAGTTCCAGGAGTTCGCGGGTGGGCAGGTGGGAGGGAAGGGGCAGCTGAATCAGAATACCGTCAACCGCTTCGTCCTCATTGAGCCGACGGATCAGGGCGGCGATTTCCTCAGCGCCGGTTTCCGCCGGCAGGCGGTGGGTGGTCGAGGCGATTCCAAGTTTCTCGCACATTCGGCCTTTGGATCCGACGTAGACCTCAGACGCGGGATCGTCCCCGACCAGGAGAACATCAAGACGCGGGGCCATCCCCCGGGCGAGCATTTCACGGACACCGTCCCGGACTTCTTCGGTAATCGCCGCAGCGATCTTCTTTCCATCGAGCTTCTTCTCCATCTCCTACTCCTTCACGCCCTCATAGAGGCTTGCAACCCCTCCCGTCAGGCGACGGAATTTTGTCCGGCTCAGCCCGGCGGCTTCAAGGCGTGCCAGCATCTTCACTCCCGAGGGGAATCGGGCCACGGAATCCGGAAGGTAGGCATAGGCCTCCGGGTCTCCGGAAATCCACTTTCCGAGCCGGGGCGGTACAGTCGCTTCCCACCAGCGCATCAGGGGCGCCAGCGGGCCGGTAGGTCGGGAGAACTCAAGAATGAACAGGATTCCTCCCGGCCTGAGAATCCGGACGAGTTCGCCGAGGCCCCGGTCGAGATCCTCGAAGTTCCGGACGCCGAAGGCCACGCTCACCACATCGGCCAGACCCGTCGGCATCGGGAGCTGCAGGGCATCTGCTGCAAAGATCGGCAAAATCCTTCCCTGGGCTGCGATCTTCCGCCGGGCCAGGGCCAGCATGGGAAGGCAGAAGTCCGTTCCCAGCACCCTGGTCGGTTTCTGCTTACCGTCGGCAAAACTCAGGGCGAGGTCGGCGGTGCCGGTACAGACATCGATGATGAGCTCCGGCCGGACTTCCGCGACGCGTCGTGCAAGCAGACGGCGCCAGGCCTGGTCGCGGCCCAGAGACAGCAGTCGGTTCAGCAGATCGTAGCGATGGGCGATCCGCCCGAACATTCCCTGGATTTCCCGGGACTCCTTGGCTTGAAGCTTCTCCCGCATCCGGAGAAACTACCACAAACCAATGTGCAGTGGGAGGAGCTGTTCCCTCCCTCCGGGCGATTGAGGGCTGAGGCAGGTCGCGGGAGAGATCCCGTGGTCGGAGCCCGGGTGATGACGCAGGCTTCGGCTTCCGAGGCGACCGCTTCAGGAAGTCAGGGCCTTCTTCAATGCTTCCAGAGCCTTGCGGCGATGGGAAATCCGGTTCTTAGCCTCAATCTTGAGTTCAGCGTAGGTCTTGCCGCCGCCACCTTCGGGCACAAAGACGCTGTCCCAGCCGAAGCCGCGGGTGCCCCGGGGTCTGGAGGAAATCTCGCCCTCGACGATTCCCATCCCCAGGATCTCCTCGGAACCGGAGGCTGCGCAGGCGATGCAGCGGACCCGGGCCCTTCGGTCATCGAAAGCCGAGGCGAGGCGGCAGATTCCTTCGGCGCCCGCCGAGGCCAGGAGCCAGCGAACGAGTGGGCCCGGAAAGCCTCCCATTCCCGTGAGTTCGAGGGAGGTGTCCTCGACGAGGATGGGACGGGAGACCCTTTCCTGGGCCATCCTGACCTTGAAATGGATGACCTCCTCGAGGTCGAGACTCTGAATCTCGGGCAGGTCAAGGGCGCGATGCTCCAGCGAGACCCCGAGGACGGCATTGGCCTCCCGCAGTTTGCCCAGATTCGAGGTGACGAAGATCAGTTCCTCAAGTTTCAATCGTCGCCTCCTTCCTGCCCGCGCAG
>JANTFG010000215.1 GCA_024763555.1 Thermoanaerobaculales bacterium | reverse complement strand
GATCACGACTTCCTGCTTGAGGGAGGCGTTTTCAGCGAGGAACTCATCCACCGCTGGATCGAGGTTAAACGGGCTGAGGCGCGATCAGTCCGAAATCGAACGCACCCATTTGAGATGGAACTCTATTTCGATCTCTGATTTTCATTCAGGACTTTGGATCGAGAATCTCCAACTCCTCTTCCGTCGGTTGAAACAGACCGGCCCCCACCGTTCCGGGACCGGTATGGGAGGTCACCGCCGGACCCAGCTGGTGGTCTCCCAACTCCCTGAGATCCAGCCGTGCCAGAAGACGGTCCCGTAGCTGGGCGGCATCAGCAGGCGCCGATGCCTGTACCAGCGAAGCCAGAACCGGGCGGCCGGGATCCATCCCCTCAATCAACCTGCCGAGAAGTTTTGCAACAGGATCAATCCCTTCAACCTCATCGATCAGTCTCAGTTGGCCCTCCTCCAGACGAAGCAGCCACCGCTGACCGCGCCGACCCCTGCCCTGACGATCGACCTTGATTCCCTGGGAGCGTTCGAGGAAAGAGATCGACCGAACCATCAGTACGGTATTGAAGCGACCCTGCATCTCCTCGAGGCGTCGGGCGATCTCCTCCGCCCGCAGTCCCGCCCGGGCCATCCGCCGGGCGAAAGAGGCCATCATTCCAAGAGGAGCTGAGCACTGCCGGGAATCCACAAGCTTGATCACCGCTTCACTCTTGACGCGCCCTTCATCCCGACGCACCTCGGCGAACTCCTCCCAACCTGAAACGATAGCCTTCTCGGCATTCTTAAAGCTACCGGAGAGTTTCGATGAGCAGATGACGGCAACAATATCCCCGGTGCCGATCTCCCGCCGGAAGAGATTCCTGAACTCCCCTTCGGAGACCGGATGAGTAATTGGAAGCTCATTCAGTTTCTCAAAACGCCGATAAAAACTCTCTGCGTCGAGATCGATCCCGTCTTTGAAGACATCAGAGCCCATCTGAACCGAGACGGGAGCAAGGGTAATACCCTGTTCCCGGGCCTCCGCCGGCATGATATCGGCTGTTGAATCGGTGATAACGTGGACCTTTCCAGCAATCCTCTGAAACTTCAGGACTCCTGAAGCCATCAGTGTCTGAACTCCCCGAATAACCTCCAGATCGCTGGCATCCACATTGTCTAAAAGGTCTCCGAAGCTCCCGACCTCCTGCGCCTTTGCGAGAATCTGCTTCTCGGTTCGGGAAAACTCAAGCGAGAAAAAATCCGGAGTGACTTCGACTCCAGGTACGGAATCCAGAGGTGGAAGCTCCTCCAGAAGGTCGGCAAGTTCCACACGTTCCTCGACCGCCTCGAGAACCAGCTCACCGATATCGCCCTGATAAAAGGGCTCTCCATCAACCTCTTCCATACTGAAGCTGAATACCCCTCCCGGCAGACCGGCAAGCCGATTGAAAGCCTTCAGGCCCCGGGTATTTCCCCGCCACGCATCGACAACGACACCGTCGCGCAGCAGCAGGCCGGACTGGACAGAGGCTGAAAACACGACCCGACCCGTCATCAGATGCTTCCTCAATCCCTGGATCAGACCGCCGAATGCAACCCGGCCCAGATCTCCGTGCATCCGATCGAGTCCCAAGCCAAACTCTCCTCCGATACTCCGGGAAAAATTCAGAAGCCTGATGCCGGCAACCAGCGCTTCGGGATCCGACCTTTCTGTCGGAACAACGAAAACACCCTCAGGAGGCGCCTCTTCGGGGAAACGCCCATCATGCACGTCAAAAACTACAATTGCCGGAATCTCCAAACCGGTCGCCACGAGACGTCGATGGAGTTCGTACCCCCCAAGTTGGGGCATCGTGTCCGAAATAAGAATGAGGCTGGGATTCGAGCCCACCGCATTCCGAAGAACCTCCTCAGGATGCTGCACACAAATGGCCTCAAGACCCGCCTCGAACAGCGCGGCCTCAATTTTGTGTCCGAGGGCTCGGTCCGGATGTGCTACGAGTAATGTTGTAGATACACTCAAGAAACCTCCAGGAGCGGGCTGGCCCACGTACCATTCTACACCGAAGACGGGCAATTTCTCAGAGGGGATTGCACGAGCCCCACCGGTGGAAGCACACTGAATCCGCTGATCGAGTTGTCGCGAAGGCCACCCAGTCCGAACAGGAGTCTGGTGGTTCACCAGGCGCACCATGGAAGCCGAAGCTACTCTGCCGAAATCCTCAAGATCGAGGCTGGAGCAAGCAAATGCCTCCAGCCCATTCAGGATCACCTCAGAAATCCCACCGACAAGACCTTCATCCGCATCGAGGATCCGTCGAGTCCAGAGGGAAGGATGACGGCATCAGGCATCACGGGCGTCGCCGGGGAATCGCTTAAAAATAGGGCCTGTAGCCGATATCAGCCTCTTCGATCGGGCCCTTCTGCCGAAGTTCCTCGATCCCGATAACCGCCTCGTCTCGGTCCGAGAATGCCATCTCGTGGGTCCGGGACATAATGATCGCCTCTTCTGGACAGGCATCGACACAGTAGCCGCAATACACGCATCGAAGAAGATCAATCTCGTAGATTCTCGGAACCTTTTCATGGGCGACTTCTTCGCCCGGGTTTTCTTCAGCAACGATGTGGATGCAGTGCGCCGGGCAGGCGGTCTCACACATATAGCAGGCGACACAACGAAGTTTCCCGTTGTCCCGGGTCGTCAGGATGTGGCGGCCACGAAGACGTTCGGAATACTGTCGCTTGACCTCCGGATATTCGATGGTGGCGATATCCTTTTTTCCGAAGAGATTCCGGAGAAAATGTCGAAGCGTGACGCCGAGCCCGCTGAAAATCGGGCCGAGATAGATCCGCTCCAGCAGAGAGGAGGGGGGCCGGTCAACATTGACTGTCGGTACGTCCTTCATCATCTGTCCAACTCCCCGGCAATGATATTCAGGCTGCCCATGATCGCAATGAGGTCCGGGACCATATGTCCCTCGATGAGATGGGGAAAGGCCTGGAAGATTGCAAAGCAGGGCGGCCTGACCTTGACCCGATAGGGCTGACCGCCTCCATCAGAGACGACATAATAACCAAGTTCACCGTTGGCGCCCTCGGTAAATCCATAGGCGCTGCCCTTGGGCACGTGAATCCCGTCGAAGACCAGTTTGAAGTGCCAGATCAGGGACTCCATCTCGGAGTAGACCCTGGCTTTCGGAGGAAGGGCCACATGGTGATCACCCGTGATGATCGGACCTTCAGGCATCTGATCCAGGGCCTGCTCGATGATCCGCAGGCTCTGCCGCATCTCCTCCATCCGGACAAGATAGCGAGCATAGGTATCGCCGGTTGTGGCGATGGGAACGTCGAAATCGTAGTTCTCGTAACCCATGTAGGGGGCGGCCTTCCGCACATCATAGGGAACGCCGGAGGCGCGCAGACAGGGGCCGGTCCAGCCCCAGGCGATCGCCTCCTCCGCCGTCATCTTGCCCACGCCCTCCGTCCTGTCGCGGAAGATCCTGTTCGTCGTCACCAGCTTATCGACGTCGTCGAGGAAGGGCGGGATCTCCTTGAGGAGTCGCCGGCAGCGCTCTTCGAAGTCCGGCGGAACATCGTGGGATAAACCGCCGACTCGTGCATAGGAAACCGTCAGCCGCCCGCCCGCACAGCTTTCCAGCAGACCGTAAATCTCTTCCCGGGGCTGGAAAAAGTACCAGAAATTGGTCAGGGCGCCGAGATCCACGAGGTTGGCGCCCAGGCAGACCGCATGATCCATCAAACGGGAAAACTCCGAGAGAATGACCCGGATGGCCTGCGCCCGTGGGGGGGCCTCGATTCCCAGCATTTTCTCGACCGTCAGGGCGAAACCCACACCGTTGATCATCGAGGAGCAGTAGTTCAGGCGATCGGTATAGGGAATCACCTGGTTCCATCCATGGGTTTCGGACATCTTCTCGAAGCAACGGTGGAGGTATCCGATTTCGCATTCGGCGCGGTCGATCACTTCGCCGTCAAGGCGGACGACCGTCCGCAGGGTGCCGTGAGTCGCCGGGTGTGAAGGTCCGATGTTGAGGATCTGGGTCTCGAAATCATCCGCCGAGGCCTGGTCTTCCTTTGCCCAGTCCGGCACCATCAGGTCGTCTTCCGTCATCAGGCATCGCTGAGATGCATCGTAATCCTTTCGCAGCGGATGCCCCTGAAAGGCTTCGTGCGTCAGAATGCGCTTCATATTGGGATGACCCTCAAACTGAATACCCATCATGTCCCAGGCTTCACGTTCAAACCAGTCCGCTGCCGGCCAGAGGGAATAGGCCGAGGGCAGCACCGCATCATCTTCAGCGAGGCCGACACGAACTCGGTAACGCTGCCCCGAGTCAAGATTTCCAAGGTGATACACCGCTTCGAAACGCTGCTCCCGGTCGGGGTAATCCACACCGCAGATATCGGCCAGCAGATTACAGGAACAGGCGGGATCATCACGAAGACCCTTGAGGACTTCCAGAAGATGACTCCGCTCCACCTTCATTTCGACATGGCCGTCCGGACAGACCTCAGAG
The DNA here is from genome assembly GCA_024763555.1 of Thermoanaerobaculales bacterium. Classification (GTDB taxonomy): domain Bacteria; phylum Acidobacteriota; class Thermoanaerobaculia; order Thermoanaerobaculales; family Sulfomarinibacteraceae; genus JANTFG01. The sequence continues at coordinate 1,679 of JANTFG010000215.1, read as the reverse complement.
GAGAGAAGCAGGCTCTGGAGCTTAGATGGAAGCGGATTCTGCATTTCCGGCGCCTTTCTGCGAGAGTCGGTCGTAATGGGTTTCTCCACGCTGAATCATCTTTTGCAACTCCAGGATCCCGTGAATCAGGGCTTCCGGCGTCGGAGGACAACCGGGAACGTAAACATCGACCGGGATGAACTCATCGACACCCTGGACAACGTGGTAAGCCCGATAAAAGCCTCCGGTGCATGCGCAGGCGCCCATCGAAATGACGTATTTCGGTTCGGCCATCTGGTCATAGACCCGGCGAACGACCGGCGCCATCTTGTCTGTAATCGTCCCGGCAACGATCATCATATCGGATTGACGGGGCGAAAAACGCACGACCTCCGCGCCGAAACGCGCCAGATCATAGTGCGCTGAAACCGACGACATGAATTCAATCGCACAACAGGCCGTCCCAAAGGGCAGGGGCCACAGACTATTCTTCCGAACCCAGGCAAGCATCGACTGGAGCTTCGTCGTCAGGACAATGGAGCTTCCATCGGGTTGACGCATATTCTCTCCTTCCGTATCCCGGCATCCGGACCGGGAAACTCGGACGGCCGCATTATACTTTTTTTCACAAGGAAGGGGGAGGGAAATTTCAGCCGAATGCCCGAAAGACGCAAAAGATGAGAAAGCGGCTTCATATGAAAGAACTGAAAGAGAATTCCCAGTCATCGAAGGGAAAGTTCCTCTCCCTCGTCGAAATCTCGGCAGAAGGCCTCAAGGAGCGCGGTAACCCCGATGGACACTGAGGCATAGCAGTGGATAGCAGGACGCCTCAGGGATGTCCTCGAAAGGGGAATCAATGAACTCAATACTCAACCGGTCCCGGAGCACTCAAAAACAGGGTTGGCTCCTTCTTCCACGACTCGTCGCGGGTGTGCCTCTTGCCGGTCTCGGCATGATGCATCTCCTCAAGCCTGAGGCCTTCAAAGCCATGATTCAGGCGGCCGGGATGCCCCAGGCGAGCCTCATCGCTGCACCGCTGCTTGAGATCCTGGCCGGCATCCTGATTCTCTCCGGTTTCTTCTCGCGGATCGGAGGAATCCTTGCCCTTGCCTCCATGGCCGGCGCTCTCTACGCCCATTTTGTCATCAATCCCGATCTTCTCCCGGCCACAGTCGAGATGCCGCCGATCATGCTTCCCATCGTGGTTGTGCTTGCCGGTCTGGTGATTGTCGCTCTTGGAGGCGGACGCTGGAGCCTCGATGAGAAATTCAATCGGATTTCATCAAACGCCTGACGCCCCCCCTCCGTAATAAGAGTGGGACGATCAGTCCCCCTCCTCCTTCCTCTGGCCGCCGGCTCCCCCCGGCGGCCACTTTTTTCCGTCTCTGAAAATCCTGTCAACCGGCGGGTCCGGCGACACGTCCAAGTCATGTGTTTCCTTCTCTCTGGACGACCCCCGATATCCATCTCCGGTGATTCAAATCACCATCAGGACCATTTTTCGCCTTTCGGGACTGTTCAGAACGCATCTCGGGACTTACATAGTATGATGGGATGAGATTGATGAGGATCAAAATACTCAGGGGGTCGTTCATGCGAAATCAACTCCAGAAAACACTACTGATTCCGGTACTCAGCTTAGCCTTGCTTCCGGGACTCCTCGGCGCCACCCAGTGGAACGCCGTTGTCGACGGCGGCTT
>JANTFG010000214.1 GCA_024763555.1 Thermoanaerobaculales bacterium | reverse complement strand
AGCTTGATGAAGCCCGCTCCCTGGCCCGCGGTGGACGGGAACTCCTCTCCGGCATCGAAACCCGGGAAAGGGAGAGAACCGGGATCAGCTCCCTGAAAATCAAGTACAACAAGGTCTTCGGCTACTATATTGAGATCTCGAAAGCGAAACTTGAGGGGGTCCCCGAGGATTACGAGCGCCGCCAGACCCTGATTAATGCCGAGCGTTTTGTGACACCGGAACTCAAGGAACTGGAGAGTTCAATCCTGGCTGCTCAGGACACGATCGTCCGGCTCGAACGCGAGCTTTACGAGGAACTCCTCCGCGACCTCTCGTCTGATGCCGGGAGAGTCGCCGACACCGCCGACAGAATCGCCTCTTTAGATGTCCTTGCCTCTTTTGCGGACCGGGCGCGACGGCGGGATTATTGCAGGCCCCGAATGGATCACCAGCTGCTGCTGGATATCCGTGATGGACGCCATCCGGTCCTGGAGGAGATTCAGCGGGAGCCGCCATTCATTGCCAACGACTGCTGTCTCAATGTCGATGAGGACCGCATCGTCCTCCTGACCGGCCCGAACATGGGAGGAAAATCCACCTACCTCCGTCAGATCGCTTTGATTACCCTGATGGCCCACGCGGGTTCTTTCGTTCCCGCATCGTCCGCTCATATCGGGCTGACGGACCGAGTTTTCACCCGGGTCGGCGCCTCCGATATGCTGGCGCGCGGTGAGAGCACTTTCATGGTCGAGATGATTGAGACCGCCAATATCCTCCACCACGCCACACCCCGTTCCCTTGTGATCCTCGACGAGGTCGGCCGGGGGACGGCGACTTTCGACGGTCTTTCGCTGGCGTGGGCGATTGTCGAGTATTTTCATGACCGTCCCGAGCACTCGGCCAAAGTTCTGTTTGCGACCCATTACCACGAACTGACCGATCTCGCCCGTCGTCTGCCCCATCTGGTCAATCGGTCGATGGCGGTCAAGGAGTGGCATTCCTCCATCCTTTTCCTGCATCGGGTCACCGAGGGGCCTTCGGATCGTTCCTATGGAATTCACGTCGCGGAACTTGCGGGTGTGCCGGAAAAGGTCTGCCGCCGCGCCGAGGAGATCCTCAAGGATCTGGAACGACATTCTTCGACGCCGGTCGAGGAGCGCGTCGCCGAAGCGGTTTCGCCGCTTCCTTCGAAACCCGAGAGAATTCGGCAGATGCGACTCTTCCGAAGCCCGGAGGAGGAAATTGTTGAGGCTCTCCGGGAACTTGAATTGGAACAACTGACACCTCTGGAAGCGCTCAATCTCCTGGCAAAGTTCAAGAAGGAGGTCGAGGATGCCGACGGCTGAATCTCGTCGCCCGGGATTGGGTCGATGAAGGCGCCGTCCATGCTGCCGCTGATCGTCGGCATTCCGGGCCCGGTTCTCGAAGAAGACGAACTGAGAAGCCTCGAAGAATATCCGGTTGCGGGCATCATCCTTTTTTCCCGAAATATTGTTGACGGCGAGCAGACCCGGGCTCTGGTCCGGCAACTCCGTCTCCTCGAGCCCCGGCCCTTCGTGACGGTCGACCTCGAAGGAGGCATGGTCAACCGCCTCAGCGCTCTCTGGGGTGAATTGCCCTCCGGTGCGGAGGCCGCAGCAGTCGGAATACCCGCCGTCCAGGCTCTGGGAGAGGCGGCCGGCGCCGCCTGCCGCTATCTCGGAATCCACCAGGATCTCGCTCCCGTGGTCGATTTGGGCTTCCCGGAGGGCCTCCTGAGCGGACAGAAACGTTGTCTTGCCCGGAATGCAGGGGAGGTCGCCCGACTCGCAAGCGCTTTTCACCAGGGACTCGGTCGATGGTGCGTCGGAGGCTGCCTGAAACACTTTCCCGGCCTGGGGGCCGTCGAGATCGACACACACCTGGAGTTGCCCCGGCTGGAATTGACCGAAGAAGAGATGGAGGAGCACATCGGTGTCTTTGAGGCTCTCTCTGAAGAGATCCCGGTCGTCATGGTGGCGCATGTCCTTGTTCCCGCTCTGGGTGACCCGCTGCATCCGGCCTCGCTCTCCCGCAACCTCGTTCAGAAGGCGCTGAATCTTCCGGGCCGCCCCGTCGTCGTATCGGATGATCTGGAGATGGGGGCGCTGGAGGCGCTGGGCGATCTCCCGGACAGGGTGATCAAGGCCCTGCAAGCCCACCATCATGGGGTTCTCGTCTGCAACTCCTTCGACCGCCTTCCTGAGATCGCTGAGGCTATCGCCGTCGCATGCAGGGAAGACCGGGGTTTCGCCCAACGCCTCGATGAGGATGTCGCCCGGCTGGGAACCCTGGGCCACGGACTGTGCCGACATTCCGCTTCGGTTCCCGCGCCAGATGAGAACACGGTCTCTCATCTCTGGGAGCGAGCCCGGAATCTGTGTAAATGATGTTGAATGCTGAAACGCAGAAAAATGCATCGTTTCATATTTCTGTGAACGAGAATGCGTCTCAAACTATAGCAAAACAAAGAGTTTTGCTTGACAGTCATGTGAAATTCCGCACAATGGGCACTTGGAGGAGATGTCATGAATCTGTCACAGCCTTCCCGTGGATTTTCGATCAAAGCCCTCTGGCCTTTCCTGTTGTCCCTGCTGCTCATCCTTTCGCTCTCGCCGGCCCTGATCCATGCTCAGGAGGATGAGGACTATGAGGAGATCGATTCCTCCATGTGTGCGGACTGCCACGAGGAATCCGCAAACCACTCCTCTTTTGGGGAGGATCTCAGTCATTCCGTCCACGATGGTCTGGAATGTCAGGACTGTCACCAGGACAAGACGACCATCCCACACAAGGAAGAGGACGAGAAGTTCTTCGTCGGTTGCCAGGGCTGCCGCACCTGTCATGAAGATATCGATGAGGAATACCAGGCCCACGGCACCAAGACCATCGGCACCTGCGGCGACATCCCCCACTGTTCCGACTGTCACGGGACCCACGATATCCTGCCCGCATCGGCGGCCCGGTCGACGGTCCATCCCTCGAATCTCAAGGAAACCTGCGGCAAATGCCACAACAACATCGATCTCATCAAGAAATATCCGGCATTGGAGAGCCACCCACTCTCGGTGTACGAGGCCAGCGTCCACGGCAAGATCGGCAAGGGCGGCAGCCATTCCGCAGCCAACTGTGTCGACTGTCACGGGACCAAGGGTTCGGCCCATCAGATTCTCGCGCCCTCCTTCAAGGACTCCTCGATCGCCCGCGCCAATATTCCCTCCACCTGCGGCCAGTGCCATAAATCCGTCGAACGGGATTACTGGGACGGCATCCACGGGAAACTCTTCAGGCAGGGTGAAACCAACGCCCCGATCTGCACGGACTGCCACGGCGAGCACGGCATCTTCTCGCCCAGCGACAAGAATTCCCCGGTTTCACGGTCGCAGCTGGCCGGAGAGACCTGTGCGCGCTGCCACAATGCCATGGTGCTCAACGAAAAATACGGTGTTCAGGGTGAGAAAAAAACCAATTTCATCGATTCCTATCACGGATTGAAGACCCAGGCCGGCGATCCCAAGGTCGCGAACTGCGCCTCCTGTCACGGCGGTCACCGCATTCTGCCCAGCTCCGATCCTTCCTCTTCGATCAACCCGAAACACCTCCGGGAAACCTGCGGCGAATGTCACCCCAATATCTCGGAGAAGATCGCCCAGACCCCGATCCACGGCGTGGGCTCCAAGCCGGTTCATACCGAGCTTTCCCAGCTGATCCAGAAGTTCTACATTGTTCTGATCATTCTCGTCATCGGAGGCATGCTTCTCCACAACGCCCTGGATTATTTCCGGCAGATCCGGGCCTACCTCGCGAAGAGGCCCCAGATCCGGCGGATGCGCATGGACGAGGTCTGGCAGCACACTCTGCTCGCCGTATCCTTCATCACCCTGGTGATTACGGGCTTCTCCATGGCCTACGGCGACAGTTGGATGGCCAAATTCCTCTTTGGATGGGAGGGTGGATTCCATATGCGGGGCATCATTCACCGGGTGGCGGCCGTTCTGATGACCCTGGGCGCCGTCTGGCATCTCGTGTATCTCTTCACCCGGCGCGGACGCAAGTTCATCAAGGACATGCTTCCGACCCTCAAGGATGTCCAGTTCGCCATCAACCGATTCAAGAGCTTTATCGGCATGGCCGAACCTCTTCCCTGCGTCCAGCGATTCAACTACGCCGAGAAGGCCGAGTACTGGGCACTGATCTGGGGAACGATCGTCATGTGCGTCACCGGTGGAATGCTCTGGTTTGATAATGCACTGAGCGCATGGATTTCCCGGGAGGTCTTCGACGTTGCCCTGACGATTCACTACTGGGAGGCTGTCCTGGCCACCCTGGCGATCATTGTCTGGCACTTCTATGGCGTCCTCTTCAACCCCGAGGTCTACCCGATGAATCCCGCGTGGCTGACGGGAACCATGCCAGAGGAACTCTACGAACACGAACACCCGGGACACCTCGAGGAGGCCCGCGCCGAAACCGACCGTCTCCTTGCGCGGCAACGGGCCAAAGTGAGGAGAAGTCTCGGAGAGGATGAGGGCCCGGATAATAAGCCGATTGCCTAGCCGAACATCCTGTCTTTGCATACCCAGGCCCCGCCGATCCGGCGGGGCCCTTTTTCAAGCCCGGCCCTTCGCGGATACCGCCTGAGCCCGTCCCGGGTTAGAATACCTGCCGAAGGAGGCCGCCATGGCCATAGACCCGAAATTACTTGAAATTCTCGTCTGCCCCGTCGACAAGACGCCTTTGGAACTGATTGATCTTCCACCGGAAATCTGTCGGCGCCTGGTGGATCACTTTCGTCCCCAGTTTAAGGATGAGGAACCGGAAATTCACCAGGGCCTCTGCTCCCGGGAAGGGAGGGTTTATCCCATCGTCTCGGATATCCCGGTGATGCTGGTCGATGAGGCACTGAGCCTCGAGGAGGTCCAGGCTGCGAAATCCTGAGTCCACAGCCGCCGGCCTGCTGTTGACGGGCGTGGCCCTGAGCTGCCTGATTTCCCCCTCGAATATTCTGCTCGGCCTCGCCTTTCTCTTCTGGATCGCCGCGCTGATCCGGGGTCGGGCCGAACTGCGTTGGGCCTGGATCCTGGCGCCCATTGGATTCTGGATCCTGTGGTCGATGGTCTCGGCCCTGTATTCACCGGAGCGGAGCTTCAGTTTTCACGCCCTGGAAAATCTTCCGACTCTACTCCTGATGCCGATGACCCTCTCGCTGATGACGCCCGCCCGATGGCAGCGCCTGCTGGAGCTTTTCGGGGGTGTGTCATTCCTGACCTCCCTCATCGCCCTGTGGCAGACGATGAAGACCGGCATCGACCTCAATAACCGGGCCGCATCGATCTTCAGTCACTACATGACCTTTGCGGGCTGGACCATGGCCGTCATGCTGATCCTGCTGGGGGAGGCCCTCAGGGCCCCGAAGGAGGCACGGAAATGGTGGATCTGGCCTCTGATCTCCTTCCACGCGGCGATGCTGGCCGTCTCCCTGACCCGAAACGCCTGGGTCGGAATGGGCGCCGCCGCCATCCTGGCCCTGATGCTCTGGAAACCCAGGCCGGTCATGGCCATGCCGTTGATTGCCGTCCTCATTGCAGCCCTCCTGCCGACAGCTGTTCGCGCCCGGATTTCGTCGATCGTCGATCTCAACCAGCACGCCAACGTCGACCGGGAAGCCATGATCCTCGCCGGCCTCGATATGATCCGCGACCATCCGCTCGTCGGTGTCGGACCGGACCGGGTCAAGACCGAGTATCCCTCCTACCGCTATCCCCAGGCCATTCGGCAGCACCCCTCCCATCTTCATGATAATCCCGTCCACATCGCCGCCGAACGGGGCCTGCCGGCACTGGCGGCCTATCTCGCCCTTCTGGCGATCTTCATCATCTCCGTAATTCCTCCACTCAGGATGGATGCGGCCCGGCCGGCTCACCGGATCGCTGCCTCGGCCCTGCTGGCTGTGACGGGTCTCTGTGTTGCCGGACTCTTCGAATACAACTGGGGTGACGCGGAAATCTGGATTCTCACGCTCTTTCTGCTGGCCCTTCCCTCGGCGCCCGGCCTCGTTGAGGAGGGGGCCGACGGATGAAAGAAAAGATCTACAGCGTTTCCGCCCTGATCCGGGAGGTCAATCGTTTCCTCGAGGAGGGCTTCCGGAAAATCCAGGTTGAGGGGGAGATTACGAACTTCAGCCGCAGTGGACGCGGCCATCTCTATTTCAGTCTCAAGGACG
>JANTFG010000213.1 GCA_024763555.1 Thermoanaerobaculales bacterium | reverse complement strand
AATTCCCGGATGCCAGAAGGTCAGGGGGTTGTGAGTTTGAGTTTCTCCTCGAAAAGCGGGGAGATAATTTTTCGGGCTGACGCAACAGCCCCCGGGGTAGCTGAGTTCGAACTGGCACCGAATAAAGAATTGATGGTTACCGTGCACTCCAAGCAGTGGTGGGCGCCACAAACTGCGATCTCACCGGTTCCAGAAGGGGCCAAGGCCGAGGCCTCAATTACACTGGAACCAGCGACGGAACTCCGCTTTCGTGTAGGCCAAGTCTCAGGCGAACTCTTGCCGGAAAGCCTAATGGTCGCTTTTTTCTTAGACGATCCGGAAAAGGTGGAGAACCCGCAGCTGACTCGGCAGACTTGTTTGCCTGGATTGAAAAATGGCGCGTTCCACTGCGTGATTCCTTCGAGAATCAGAGATTTCCGCCTGAATGCTTCCGGCTTCGTATCCTCTTTTCTCTGGGATCGAAAACTTCCTCCTGGCGGGGAGATGGATCTTGGTGAACTTCGTCTCAAGCGGGGCGGCTCTCTCGTTGGTCGGGTGATCACCTGGGACGGGCATCCTCTTCCCCGAGATATCACGATTTCGGTCTTTCCAGAGGGTCTGGCCATGAAGCGGGGGCCCAAAGGCCGCTTTGCCATGATTGACAGGGCCAGGTTGATGCCTCACAATTTCTTTCAGTTCAGCGCACTGGACCCGGGCGCCTATACACTTCGGGCAGTCGGTGGAAACTATGCACCAGTGGAATTGCACAATATCGAAATTCTCCCGGGTCGGGAATCAAACCTAATGGAAGGTCTTTCTCTGAAACCACCCGTTATTGTGGATGTTATCATTGATCCCCCGACCGATTCTGACGGTAAACCCTGGTCGGTCTCTTTCGGCTCGTCCTCGGATCCTCGCGAAATCCCGGTGGTGGAGGCTGATGCCGGGGGCTTAGCTTCGGCCACAGATCTTCACTACGGGAAATATCTCGTAATGGTGCAAGGTCAGGATGGGCATAGGGTTTGGGCTAATGTTATTTCCTTCGATATGCCAAAGATATTCCTTCCGATCGACCTTGACCTCATCGCCGTAGAGGGTGTTCTGCAGATCGGAGATGACCCCTTGGCCGCGCATTTGCTCTTTGGCGGGCGATTCGGGGCAGTTTCTGTGGAGATGGAATCCGATAAGAAGGGGGATTTTTTTGGTAATCTACCGCGAGTCGGCAAGTGGAATGTCGATGTTCATGCCATTGAGGATAGCTTCGCCATGACGGTGATGGTTGACGTCCCACAGCCGAAATCTGGAAAGTCGAAGCTCGAAATCACCCTTCCGGATACAACTTTAGAAGGGACCGTTGTCACTGAACAGGGAATACCGCCGACGGACGAGACCAAGGTAAGCATTCGCCCGATCGAGCCGGAGGGAACGTGGACTGACGTCGATGTCGACCCGGAAGGAAAATTTCTTTTCCGCGGTCTGCCGGAGGGACCCGTCAGGATTATGGCAGACTCGGCGTGGGCGGAAGAGGGATGCTCGGAAGTGCAACAGCTTATGCTCAAGGCAGGAAACCCGGTAAGAAAGCGTCTCGTCCTGCATCCGAAAAGGTTAGTCGAAGGCATTCTTAACGCTGGGGGACGACCCTTGCCTGGCGCCCGTGTGGTGTTGGATCCACTAGGACCATTGGATCGTTCCTGTCAAACCCTCTCTGATGCGAGGGGACACTGGAAATGTCGAGTTCCCAGGAATGAAAGTCGTTTTACAGTCAACATCTTTCCGCCGGGTTGGGGTGCTGTGACCTTTCTTCATCAGCTGGGCAGCGAGGCGAGCGAAACGGAATTCATCAAGATTGATGTAGGCCGGACGACAGGAAGCTTGGCTATCAGTTATCCACCCGATTCTGATATCGATGTTCCCCAACATATGATCTTCCTTCGACATCGTTTCGGTACACTTTCCAACTATCAACTCGGACGATGGGCGCGCGCCAACGACTCCTCCATACCTTTCCCGGCCGAAGCAGGACTTCTTCGAACTGGCCCTTTGGAGGTGGGTCTGTATGATGTCTGTCGTTTTGAGCTGGGCTCTCCGGACTGGTTGCATTTTCTCATGGATCCATATTGGCGGCCCCGGACCTGTAAGAGTATTGAAGTTTCTCCAGGCAGTGACACTGAAATGAGTTTGGATTCGGACGGGGGAGATTAACCCAATGCAGCTGATGAATTTCGACGAACTGTGAAATATTGAGAAAGAGGGCTAGCCATCTGGCTGTGCATCGCCCGTCGTAGCTCGCCATGGGTAGGCGAAGGAATCTGGACGCTCCAACGACGGGGGTGCCGGAGAGCGGTTGGGTCCCGGTTTTCCTTGAGCCCGGCCGGGCCTGGGGTTGACGACGATGTCGCGGAAGGTCACGGGCTCGACCTCCACTCTGCACGGCGGCAGCATACCTGGGGTGCTCCGCCTGTGCAACGAGATGGATAGCCCTCTAGCGCGACTTTACTGAAAACGAAGTCCAGAAGCATGAGTTTTGCGGGCGCAAGTTGTTGAAGAAGAAGGTCGTGTCGCGTTATTGCTGTAGGTTATCTGCGTATACACAAAACCAATACCTTGTCGGACGACTGAGTTTTTCCGAATAGGACACCGAAATGGCTTAACCAGGGATGCCTAAGTCGGCGTTTTCCAGCCTTTCAGGCCCGAAAGCCGAGGAAATTATTGGCAATTCGAGGTGGTCCGGTGCTGAGCATCCGGGATCGCTCAGCCGGAATGAGGCTCGATCTGAACAAATGACCGGCCCCGACTCGATCTCATCGAGCTGCTGGAGCTTACACGCTACGCCGGAGGGGCCGGCCTACTCATCCCATCTGGCACCTTTCTGGTGTCTTTTTGGTACATGGAAGCCTGGGGAAGGCTCATCTCATCCGAGAGAGAACATCCTCGGCCGTGACGATCGGACACGAAATGGGAACGGAGGGCTTTATCGGCAGCCAGAGAACGGGAAGAACATCTCTGCCCTGGGCGAAAGGGAGGGCTTCGATCTTGATAAGCAGCTCGCGGAGAATTCGCTCGGCCTTGTGTCCGGCATTCCATTTGACCTCTCCCACCAGAAGTCGGTTCCCGCCGAGCTCTTCGGCGACGACATCGATCTCGAGAGGCTTTCGGTTCAGCCCCGGTCCCCACCATCTGGCGGCCGGTCCCCACTCCCCCCCGTGGAGTTGGAGTCGCGGTACGCTTTCGCGGGCCAGGTCCTCCCAGATCGACGCGACGTGATGACGAACTCCCGGAATCATCTCTCGCCAGACGGACGCCGGCTCTCGGACCTCGAGCAGCGATCGCTTGGGTTCGACACAACGGAAGAAAAACCGCAGAAACGGGTCGTCAATGTGATAGACGGATCGTTTCGTTCCTCGCTGCGGGGCGCCGAAAGGAATTTCGCGGATGACCAGGCCCATTTCCACCAGGCGCTGCAGCGGTCGCGCGAGGGATGTTGCCGGTTTTCCGAGTCGCCCGGCGATCTCGGAGACCCTGTGACACCCGCTTCCGATCAGGTGCAGGATCGAAGCGCTCTGGGTGGTATCTCGGAGATCGTCCAGAAGCAAACGACCGGGTTCGTCATGAAGCACGCCAAGTGGGTCGAGAATCAGGGAAAGGACCGCGGCGGGAAGATCCGGGTAGTCCGCCGCCAATTCCCAGTAACGGGGAACTCCGCCCAACATTGCGAAGGCCTCGATCGCGTCGGTTGCCCCTTTGATCTCCAGGGCCGTCGTGATCCAACCGGCGGCAAGCGGCCGGATCTTGAGAATCTCGGTGGCCCTGCCGAAAAGGGGAGCTGATCGGTCCAACACAAGCCCCTGCATCATCCGTTGGGACGATCCCGCAACAACAAGGTGGGGCGAGCCCTTTTCGTTCCCGTCGACCAACTTCTGCAGGATGCTCGGTAGATCAGAGGACCCTTCGACCAGGGATGGCAGCTCGTCGAGGACAAGGACCGAGCCCGGCGCCGCATCTTTCCACCATCGGCCGAGTAGAGCGTCCCAGTCGGGATAATTGACCCTGTCGAATGCCTCGATTCTTCGGCCGATTTCAGTTGCGAGACCTGCCCTTTGGAGTACCGCGGCCCGATGATCCCCGACAAAGTACACCGATCGATCAGACGGGATCGTTTCGCGCAACAGCCGAGATTTTCCACACCGGCGTCTCCCGTAGAGCACTCCGAAACTCCCGGTTTCCCCCTCAAGCATCCGGCGAATCCGGGCCCCTTCACCTTCGCGATCGAGGAATGGGAGTTTCATTATTATGCACCTCCAGCAGTATGTAGCTATTACATAATAGCACGATTTCCAAGTTTTTGTTGAGCACAGGACGGCGGTACGCGACGCCGAGGCCAGGGAATGGGATCTGAAATCCCACGACACTGTCGAATCGTGTCCGAATCATTGGGCCGAAACCCCCAGATGTCTCCTGCCTGATCGAGCTTGTCAGGGTCGAAATACCGGTTTGTGGGAGATTTCAAGCCTTTCAGGCCCGAAACCTGAGGGAATTATTGGCCATTCGAGGTGGTCCGGTGCTGAGCGGAGCAAGAAAAACCGTGTCCCCTATTGATCCTATAGATCTTTGTGCGGGGACGACTCGATGGCCGAAACCGCAAGCCCGAGGAGAACCGGAGTCGGGGTCCGGAGTCAGGGGCGGGACCAGGGTCGGGTCCGCGGCCGGGAACGGGTCGAAAAGTGAGTTTTCCCTTTTCTCTGCTCATCACAGGGGAGATTCTGGCTCCGACCTGATTGAACAATTTGGAAGTGTGACTTACAATATGTACATGGCAGTCGATCTCCTTCCGCGCCGCATCCAGCCGACGGTGCTCGAACTGGCGGGGGTTTTCCCGGTGGTTACGGTCACCGGACCACGGCAATCGGGCAAGACCACACTGTGCAGGATGGCATTCCCCGAACTGCGCTATGTCTCGCTTGAAGAGCCTGACGACCGCCGGTTCGCCCTCGAAGATCCGCGGGGATTTCTCGCGGAGTTGCGCGACGGCGCCATCCTCGATGAGGTGCAACGGGCCCCGGAATTGCTCAGTTACCTTCAGCGAATCGTCGATGACGACCCCAGACCCGGACGCTTCGTGCTGACCGGTTCGGTCAATCTCGCCGTCCATTCCAAGGTCACCCAATCTCTGGCGGGGCGGACGGCCCTGGTTGAATTGCTGCCCTTGGATTTTGGCGAACGGGCGTTGTTGTCGCCGGTGGACGATCTCTGGCAGGCGGTATGGCAGGGGGGCTATCCGGCCATCCATCACCGGCGGGTGCCTGCCGATCGCTGGCTCAGCGCCTATGTCAACACCTATGTGGAGCGTGATGTCCGGCAGCACCTCGCAGTGGGTGATCTCAACCTCTTTCAGGGTTTCTTAGAACTGGCGGCCGCCCAAACCTCCAGTCTGGTCAATCAGACAGCCCTTGGTGGAGCCCTTGGGGTGTCGCACAACACGGCACGCTCGTGGCTTTCGGTCCTCGAGGCCGGCTACCTGATGATGCGATTGCCGCCGCTGCACCGCAATTTGAAAAAGAGGGTCGTCAAGGCGCCCAAGCTGCATTTTGTGGACAGCGGACTCGCCTGTTGGCTGCTGGGAATTCGCAACCACCAGGAGCTCAGGCGCCACCCGCTCCGTGGTGCGCTGTTCGAATCATGGGTGGTCGCCGAGGTTCGAAAGGCATTTGCCGCCAAAGGTATTCGGCCGCGCCTCCACTTCTGGCGTGACCATCGCGGTCGTGAGGTAGACCTGGTGGTTGACCGCGGTTCTGATCTGGTTGCAGTTGAGGTGAAATCCGGCGCCACCATCCACCCGTCCTTCTTCGGTCAGTTGGAATACTTCGAGGCCCTCATTCGTGAAGCTGTGCCGCATCCGGAAGAGGGTGTGCGCCGGGTACTGATGTATGGAGGCGATCGCCGACAAGAACGATCAGCGGGCCTGATCCTGCCCTGGGACGCGGTCCAGAGCTACCCGTGGGTAGGTCTTGCTGAGGGTGTCGATGACGATCCCCTGCAGTTCGGACCCAGTCAACACCTGAGTGGACAATATCAGTAGATTCAGTTCCAGCGAAGGTCCCCTGAGAATTACGGCTCTACAGCAGCCCTGTGGCCATCAAGGACTGCCTTCGTCAACTTGGTGCCTTTGGCGACCTGGTCCGATTCACCCAGGGCAGAGTAGCCCGCCCAGACATCGGCTACACACTCAAGGATCAGCGCCTTCGTTGCATGTTCAAGGTTTATT
>JANTFG010000212.1 GCA_024763555.1 Thermoanaerobaculales bacterium | reverse complement strand
AGCACCCGGACGCCCGCCGGCGAGATCTCTTCCAGTTCCTGCACCAGGTTATAGGTAAAGGAATCGTAGTTATCCAGCATGAGGATCATTCGAGACCTCCGTCTGCGGCCGCCTGTTCCGCCATCTGCACGGCTCGCACCAGGGCGGAAGCCTTGGCCCGGCATTCGCCCAGTTCCTTTTCCGGGATGGAATCGTAAACGATCCCGGCGCCCGCCTGGACCTGGACGACGCCGCCGCACTCGACGCCGGTCCGAATGGCGATACAGAAATCGAGATCCCCGTCGAGGTTGAGGTATCCGACGGCGCCGCCGTAAATGCCGCGCCTCAGCTTTTCCAGCTCATCGATGATCTCCATCGCCCGAATCTTCGGCGCACCTGACAGCGTCCCGGCGGGGAAACAGGAGAAAAGCGCGTCCCAGGCATCGGCATCATCCCGCAGTTCTCCCTCGAGTTCGGAGACAATGTGCATCACGTGGGAATAGCGTTCGACGGCCATTTCCCGCCGGAGCCGGATAGTTCCCGGCTTTGAAACCCGTCCGAGGTCGTTGCGGCCGAGGTCCACCAGCATGACGTGCTCGGCCCGCTCCTTGGGATCGGCCAGCAGTTCCTCTTCCAGCCTCCGGTCCTCAGTCTCATCGGCGCCTCGCGGACGGGTCCCCGCGATCGGGCAGGTTCTGACCGTCTTTCTCCGGGTCTCAACCAGCATCTCGGGACTCGATCCGAAGATCCGTGCGTGGCCGGTATCGAGAAAGAACATGTAGGGCGAGGGATTGGTCAGCCGGAGCATCCGGTAGATCTCTTCCGCCCGGCAGCGGGCCATTTTCCTCCAGCGCCGGGAGAGTACGACCTGGAAGATGTCGCCTGAGAGAATATACTCGCGCGCCGCCTTCACGGCCTTGAGATAATCCTCCTCGGGCGGCGTGGCCTCCCAGCCGGACCAGAGATTACCCCGAAGATCCGGGATGGAATGGGGCCGCGGCGTCCAGGCCTCGCGGGAGATCCGCCGGTGAAGCCTCGCGATGCCCTCCTGCGCTCTCTCCCAGGCCCTCTCCGGATCGCCGTCGATCCGCACGGGATGAACCAGCAGAAGGCGCTGACGGGCGCGATCCAGGGCGATGATGTTGTCGTAAAGGCCAAACCAGGCCTCGGGCAGGCCGGTCTCATCGGGAGGCTCCGAGCCCAGGTCTTCGACAAGGCGGACGGCATCGTAGCCGACCATCCCCAGTGCCCCGCCGGCAAAGGGAGGGAGACCTTCAACGGGTGCGCAGGAATTGATCCGTGTCTCGCGGCGGAGGATCTCCAGAGGAGAACCCTCCTTCGACGCGCCGTCGACGAAGGCCCGGCCATTGCGGATCTCGATGATTCGCCAGGGATCGACACCGACGAAGGAATAGCGTGCCGCCCGCTCCCCACCCTCGACGGATTCCAGAAGGAAGGGGTTCCGGCCGCCGGCCGCCACCCTGGAAAAGATCGAAAAGGCCGTCGTCGTATCCGATGTCAGCTCTGCGAAGACGGGCACCAGTCGATACCTGCCGGCCAGGCGGAGAAATTCTCCTCGTCCCGGTTGAATCCTCAGCTCTCTTCTCATAAAAGCTCCCCGCTCCCGGGATCAACCCCGGGCCATTCCCTGAGAGGGTGAAACATCATCCCACAATGGAGCACAGGAGGTAAAGAACCGCGCCCTTCTCTCGCTCTTCTCGAGCCGGAGAACCGAGAGACTCTTCAGCCCCGACGCCGCTCATTGGGGCCTGTCCGGGCCTCCATCCCGCATCCCAGCCTCCGAATTCTCCCCGGCCGGTGTGTGCGCGGAATCGCTGCTTTTGTCTCAGACCTAATCTGACGGTCAGATTAGGTCAGACCTCTTTCGGCCCGGAATCCAGGGAAGACGGCTTCACCAGCCACGCGATCACAAGGGCGCCGAAACACCAGCCGACGATCTCGTCGATGCCCTGCGCAAAGGTGAAATCCCAGGGAAAGCGATACCAGTTCCAATACGGAATACTGATTGTCAGCCAGGCGAAGGCGCCCATAAAAGAAACCACACCGAAGCGGCACCAGAAACGCTGTGCCCCGGATTTATAGACGATGAAGGCCGCCAGAAAGGCGCCGAAGATGCTTGAGAGTATCTCCCAGAGAAAATTGACGGGACTGAGGACCGTCCGTCCCTTCGGCTGGTAGACGAGAAAGGCATTCGGCCCCTCTTCATAGCGGGCCTGCCACTCGGCCTCCGCTTCCGGACTCAGCTCGGCCTTCGGGTCGAAACCGGGAATAATGTACACCCCTGGTTCCGAGATCTTCGCTTGAAGTTCAGAGCTGAGAACCTGCTCATCCGGGAGCATTCTCAGACCCATGTTTCCGATTGGAAGAAGCATGTGAGAAACCGCTCCCCAGAGAAAAACGACCAGACCCGCAGCGACAGCTCCAAAAATAACGCGTTTCATAATTCCCTCCTGACACACCGAACAACCAAGGAAATCCGCCTATTCCAACCGGACGCCCGGCTTCCGTTGGAAAATCCCTGCGGATGCCGGTCGACCGCCGGAGCACCGTGCAAGACTCCTGAATGAGTCCCTTTGGAATTGATGATCAGGAAATCTGTCGTTATCTCTACGCGAGCCCTTCAGGGGTTGTGACAACAAGCCCGGCCGGAGGGTCGGAAATTCTACCCCGCTCCATGCTAAGCTCAAAAGGTCACGGGGACTCTAAGGCGGCATTGATGGTGAACGGAGTCTCTCTGGATTTGTGGTATGAGGGGCGTGCATGGAGTTGCTATTCGACATTCTGGGACCTGAGCACCGGCATCCGGATCTCGCCGGCGCAGTCCGTCAGCTTGCCGAGAACAATGAGACAGAACGGGGCGCAGTGTTTACCCGGCCTGAAGTCGTCACGGCAATCCTTGACCTCGCGGGATACACGAGCGACCGTCCTCTCCATCAGCTTCGCCTGCTGGAACCGGCCTTTGGCGGCGGTGATTTCCTTCTCCCGGCAATCGATCGCCTTCTTCAGGCCTACGAAGTCACCGGAGCAGCGTCTCGCACTGCGATCCATGACCTCGCACCCGCGATCCGCGCCGTGGAGCTTCACCGTGCCAGTTTTGATCGGACATCGCGAAGAGTTGAAGAGCGCTTGAGAAACTGGGGGCTTTCGAGTGATGCCACGGCAGCTCTGAGCGATTCCTGGCTGATTCATGATGACTTTCTTCTCGCCCACCTGGAGGACTCCTTCGACTTTGTCGTTGGCAACCCGCCCTACGTCAGGCAGGAGCGCGTCCCCGATGCCCTGTTGACAGAGTATCGCCGGCGTTTCTCGACTATTTATGACCGGGCCGATCTCTACGTACCCTTTTTTGAGCGCGGCCTCGATCTCCTTGTTGAGGGAGGCCTATTGGGTTTCATCTGTGCCAATCGGTGGATGAAGAATAGATACGGTGGGCCCCTTCGGGAGAAAATTGCGCGGAATTTCCAACTTGCCCACTTCATCGATATGGACGGTGTGGACGCTTTTCATTCTGAGGTCATCGCCTACCCCGCCATCACAGTGATCCGAAAACCTGAGACGAATAGAAGTGCCCGACCCACCCGACTCGCAACGGCACGAGGCCTGAAGGCCGACGAGCTGCCGAAGCTCGCTGAAGAGATGCTCAGGGCGATCGTGAGACCGGATTCCCGTTTCGTCGAAGTTTCTGCTCTCACCGATGGTCGGAAGCCCTGGTTGACCGGAAATCTTGAGGAGCTGCCCGTGCTGCGGCGTCTGGAGGCCCGGTTCCCGCTGCTGGAGAGTGCAGGTACCAAGGTTGGTATTGGTGTTGCTACCGGTGTTGATCGTGTCTTTATCGGCCCCTTCGACGAGCTCCCTGTGGAGGAATCCCGTAAGCTGCCCCTCGTCATGGCCGGGGACCTCAAACTCGGTCGAATCGAGTGGTGCGGCAAGGGCGTTGTCAATCCCTTCAATCCTGATGGGACTCTGGCAAATCTCGACGACTACCCGCTGTTTCGGGAGTACATCGAAGCCCATAAGACCGAGATCCAACGGAGGCATGTGGCGCGGAAGAATCCCGGCGCCTGGTACCGGACCATTGACCGCATCTATCCGGAGCTTTGCACGATTCCGAAGTTGCTGATCCCCGACATTAGGGGTACGGCGACGGTGGTGTACGACGAGGGTCACTTCTATCCGCATCACAACCTCTACTATTTGAGCTCGTCGAGCTGGGATCTTCGTGCCCTCCAGACCATCCTTCGCTCCTCTATTGCCATTCTCTTTGTGGCATCCTACTGCACCCGCATGGCCGGTGGTTTTCTCCGCTTCCAGGCCCAGTACCTCCGCCGTATCCGTGTGCCCAGATGGGAGGATGTACCCCCATCTCTCCGCGCCCGCCTTCGCGATCTTGCTGAGGTACGTGACGCCGCCACTGTGGATGCCGCCGTATTCGAAGTCTACGGACTCTCGGAGCGGGAGGCGGAGATCGTTTCCGCAATGTCGGCCCGGGTCCAAGTCGTTCCCAAACGCGAACAGGAGAAACCATGAGCCTTCAGCTTCTCCCTGGTGACTTTGAGGAGCAGGTTGCATGGGCCGTACAGAGTTTCTGGAAGTCGCGGAAGAAAGGCTCGGGGACGATGGCTCAGGGTGGTAGCCGAGATGCCGTGACCAGCGGCAAGAATATGAACGGCTTCATCGAGCTGGTTCGTGAGGTGGCGGTTCATTGTGGCTTGCCCGGCAGCTCAATCTACGCCGGCGGCCGGAATGCGGTTTTGCCCGGGTATTTCAGACCTACGAAAAACTGGGATGTGCTGGTTGTACATCAACAACGCCTCCTCGCGGTCTTTGAACTTAAATCTCAGGTCGGTCCATCCTTTGGAAATAACTTCAATAACCGCTCCGAGGAGGTCGTCGGCGCAGCTGCTGATCTCTGGGCGGCACACCGCGAGTCCGCGTACGAGCCGGGCAACATCAGTGCTTCTGAAGTCGACTCCGTTTCGGAACCTGCCCGTCCTCTGCTCAATCCCGAGGTCCAGGATGATCCAAGGCCGCCATTTCTTGCCTGGCTCATGCTCCTTGAATACTCCGAAAAGTCTCTAAGGCCGGTGGGGGTCAGCGAGCCGCACTACAGAGTTTTCCCGGAATTTCGTGATGTCTCCTATGCCGATCGTTACCGGATCCTCTGCGAGCGCCTCATCAGTCGCCGCCTCTACAGCTCTGCGGCTCTCGTCCTCTCCGATCAAAACGGTGGTCTCGCTTCCGGTGCGCATCGATCCCTTTCCGAGGCCACAAGCATCCGCACCCTGTTTTCCTCTTTCGCAGCCGGCCTGATCGCGGCCCTGCCGGAGGGTGTTGTTTATTGAGAGCAAGGAACATGGGACTCAGATCTCGATTTCATAATTTCTGGTTGGTCTGACGGCTCATCTAGACATTTTAGGTTCTTCCTGGGTCCCAGCTTGAACTCCCCCAAAGAGGTGGTCCGCGCTTCGGAGAAGGTGAAGGTTGGCTTTACATTGGTTGCTTCGAATCTCGGTCTTGGCCGGCCCAGAACAAATGTGCCCGGAAGCTTGTCATAGAATGATTTAAAGCTGATCTTCTTGGCATTCTGGCATCCTCACCGAGTGAAAGATGGAGCGCCTGCCGAAAGGTGTCAGATGTCGCTCGGTCACTTGCCCCGCTCTCCGAGATCCCCGCGACCCCCGCGCAATAAATGTCTTCTGCCTTCACGTCTTTGGGCGGGAGGGGGCCTTTGCGAACTTGGCGTGAAAATGCGTTCTGACTTTGGGTGGGTGGGCGGCTCTGCGATCTCCGCGACCCCTGCGTGAAAATGTCTTCTGCCCTCTGCCTTCCTGTCTTTGGGCGGGCGGGGGCCTTTGCGACCTTAGCGAACTTGGCGTGAAAAATGTGTTCTGCCTTTGGGTGGGTGGGTGTTCTGCTTTGGGGCCTTCGGTCCTTCTGTCCGATCCCGGAGGGAAGAGGACTGCCTGTCGATGCCTTTGCTGGAGGAGAGCCTGTTCTCCGACAGTCAAGCCTCGATCGGCGCCCACTGCGAAGCAGGCCCAGGACCGACGATCCGCCAATGCCTTCCCTTTGCGACCTTAGCGAACTTGGCGTGAGAATGCCTTCTGACTTAGGGCGGGCCGAGCGGCTCAGGCTCCTGAGAGACCTCTGCGTGAAAATGCCCTTTGGCGATTAAGACCGGCCTACTTTGCCTGGTGGACGGCTTTGCCCAGAGCCACTTCAAAGGCCTCCTGCAGGGCCTA
>JANTFG010000211.1 GCA_024763555.1 Thermoanaerobaculales bacterium | reverse complement strand
TTCGTCGTGGCACGGTACATCTTCGGACGGGTCAGTGCCCAGGCCGATGAGAGGACCAGAAGGGACAGGGCACAGCCGAGTACCCACCACTTCCTCGCCCAGATGATGCTGAGATACTCACGAATATCAATCTCACCGACCTGATCCTCAACAAAGGACTGAACGAAGCCGCCATCAGGACTCTGCGGGTCATAGACGGCGTGTCCATTTTGAAACTCCGGTCCGGGCCTCAACATGACACGACCTCCAACTGGAGCGTCCTGATCTGCATCAGGGTCGAGCGGTGGAGAAAATTCACCAGCACCCGGGCTCGTTCCGTGCCATTGAGATAACCCTGAAAAACGCCTTCCATACCCTTCAAAGGACCCTCGCCGATCCGAACCACGGAACCCTCACCGATCCGTTCCTTTCTCTCCCAGGGAAGGATGACACCCTCTTCGTTCTCCTGTGCCCTCAGCTCCTCGATCAGCGCATGTTCCACACGAGCAAGCACACCGTCAAAGCGGAGGGGAGCATGAACTCCCGGACAATAGGCCATCCCGTTCAGAGGAAGCTCATTCCCGGAGCGGGCAAAGAGATAGCCCGGGAAAAGCGGCGATGGGCGCCGCGGCGCACGATGATGATGCCTGGGTTTCAGAAACAGGGGACAATAAACTTCGGCCCCACGGCCCCTGAGATGCTCCACGGCAATTCGCTCCCGTTGGCTCTTGCTCCGAATGACGATCCAGGGCCGACTCCCCCTGTATTCATCCATCGGTGTACCCGTATCGAATACCATCCCAGAATTATGACTTCCCCTTCCACAGGCGTCAAGCTAGAATGACGCACGGTCCCGCCGCAGCGAGGACCCGAGGAGATGAGATGACTGAAGCGCTGATCAACTATAAAGTCAGGGATATCGGCCTCGCCCCCTGGGGAAGGCGGGAAATCGAGATCGCCGAGCATGAGATGCCGGGGCTGATGGCCACGCGAAAGAAATATGGGCCCCTCAAACCCCTCAAGGGCGCCAGGATCGCCGGCAGCCTGCACATGACGATCCAGACAGCCGTCCTCATCGAAACACTGGTCGAACTTGGAGCTGATGTCCGCTGGGCCTCCTGTAATATCTTCTCGACACAGGACCACGCAGCAGCGGCCATTGCCGAAGCCGGTGTGCCGGTTTTTGCATGGAAGGGCGAAAGCCTTGAGGAGTACTGGTGGTGCACGCTCCAGGCCCTGAGCTGGCCGGATGGAGGCGGACCCGATCTCATCGTTGATGATGGAGGGGATGCAACCCTTCTTATTCACAAGGGTTACGCGGCCGAAGAGGACGCATCCATCCTCGATGTCCCGGCGGAGAATCCCGAGACTGGTATCGTCCACGAACTCATCCGCAGGCAGCTCAAGGAGCATCCCGGTTTCTGGCACGAAGTACTCAAGAGGTGGCGCGGGGTCTCGGAAGAAACCACGACCGGCGTCCATCGCCTCTACCAGATGGCTGAGCGGGGGGAACTCCTCGTTCCGGCGATCAATGTCAACGACTCGGTCACCAAGTCCAAGTTTGACAACATCTACGGCTGCCGACACTCCCTCATCGACGGCATCAACCGTGCCCTCGATGTCATGATTGCCGGCAAGACCGCCGTCATCTGCGGATACGGAGACGTTGGAAAAGGCTCTGCAGAGAGCCTGGCGGCCCAGAAGGCACGGGTCTGGGTCACTGAGATCGACCCCATCTGCGCCCTTCAGGCCTGTATGGCGGGCTACCGGGTTATCACCGTCGAAGAGTCTCTCGGGCAGGCCGACATCTATGTCACCACCACCGGAAACAGGGATGTCATTACCGCCGAACACATGAGCCGGATGAAGGATCAGGCCATTGTCTGCAATATCGGGCATTTCGACAACGAGATCCAGGTGGCAAGGCTTGAAGCCTGGCCCGGGATTCGCAGGGAAGAGATCAAGCCCCAGGTCGATCGCTTCGTTTTCCCTGATGGGCATTCCATCTACCTCCTCGCAGAAGGGCGACTCGTCAATCTCGGTTGTGCGACCGGTCACCCCTCCTTTGTCATGTCCAACTCCTTCACCAACCAGGTTCTGGCCCAGATCGAGCTATGGACCAAAGAACACGAGATCGGAGTTTCCACCCTTCCCAAGGCCCTCGACGAAGAAGTCGCCCGCCTCCACCTCGAGCAGCTCGGGGCAAAGCTGACCCATCTGACTCCGGAGCAGGCCGACTACATCGGCGTCGACGTCGACGGACCCTACAAACCCGACTGGTATCGGTACTGAGCAGGATCTAGAGGAAGCTTTGACCGCCATACTGGGTATTTCCGCCTTCTACCACGACTCGGCAGCTGCCCTCCTCATCGATGGGGAAATTGTCGCGGCGGCTCAGGAAGAGCGCTTCAGCCGGAAAAAGCACGATTTCAATTTCCCTCAGCATGCCATCGACTACTGCCTGGAGGAGGCAGGACTGAGGCCGGATCAGCTGGACTATGTCGGTTTCTACGACAAGCCCTTTCTGAAATTCGAGAGAATCCTGGAGACCTATCTCTCCTTCGCTCCGGCAGGCTTCCGCTCCTTTCTCAAGGCCATGCCCCTCTGGATGAAGCAGAAGCTCCATCTCAGGAGGGAGATCCGCGCGGGCCTCTCGAAGGAATACCGACGCCGGATCGTCTTCTGCGAACACCATGAATCCCACGCAGCCTCAGCCTTCTTCCCGTCCCCCTTCGATGAGGCGGCCATCCTGACCCTCGACGGCGTCGGGGAATGGGCAAGCACAAGCTGGGGTGTGGGCCGCGGCAACCGGATCCGTCTGAGCCGTGAGCTGAGATTCCCGCACTCCATCGGCCTCCTTTACTCAGCCTTGACATACTTCTGCGGATTTCGAGTCAATTCAGGAGAATACAAGCTGATGGGCCTGGCGCCTTATGGTGAGGCCATCTACCGTGATCTCATCCTGGAGAAGCTCATCGACCTCAAGGATGACGGCTCTTTCCGCATGGAAATGGAGTATTTCAACTACTGCCAGGGATTGACGATGACCTCGAAGTCCTTCGAAAGGCTCTTCGGAGGACCGCCTCGCCCGCCTGAGTCTCCACTGACGAAACGGGAGATGGACCTTGCCGCCTCGATTCAAAGCGTGACCGAAGAGATCATGCTGCGCACGGCCGCCCATGTTCACCGCAAGACCGGGATGAAGAATCTCTGCCTGGCGGGAGGCGTCGCCCTGAACTGCGTGGGCAACGGCAGGATTCTCCGGGAGGGACCTTTCGAGAAGATCTGGATCCAGCCCGCCGCCGGAGATGCCGGAGGCGCCCTTGGAGTCGCCCTGCTGATCAACTACCAGCTTCTCGAAGAGAAACGGCAAGCGGGGAAACCGGACGCCCAGAAGGCTTCTCTGCTCGGCCCGCGATTCTCAGCGGCGAAAATCGAAGAGACGCTTCAAACAGAGGGGGCCGTCTACAAGCGCTGGGAAGAGCAATCGGAACTTGATGAGAGAATCGCTGAGCTGATCGAGACCGGGAAGGTCGTCGGCCTCTTTCAGGGGCGCATGGAGTTCGGCCCGCGTGCACTGGGTTGCCGCTCCATCATCGGCGACGCCCGAAGCCCGGAGATGCAGAAGGTCATGAACCTCAAGATCAAGTTTCGCGAGAGCTTCCGTCCCTTCGCACCGATCGTTCTCAGGGAGCGGGTTCACGAGTATTTCGAGATGGAAGAAGGTCAGGACAGCCCCTACATGCTGCTCGTCGCCCCGCTCCGCGAGGACAAACGAAAGGGAGTCCCGGATCATCTGGAGGGCCTGGAAAAACTTCACGCCGTCCGCTCGGAGATTCCTGCCGTCACCCACGTCGATTTTTCGGCCCGTGTCCAGACGGTCGATGCCGAACGACACCCAAGACTCTATTCAATCATGAAAGCCTTCGAAGCCCGGACCGGCTGCCCCGTTCTGATCAACACCTCCTTCAATGTCCGGGGAGAACCCATCGTCTGCACGCCTGAAGACGCCTGGCACTGTTTCATGAACACCGACATGGATGTCCTCGTCCTCGAGAATTTCCTTCTCCTGAAGGAGGAGCAGACTCGAGCCAGTGGGTCTGAACGCGAAAACTACCTCTCGCAGTTTGCATTGGACTGAGATCATGAGCCTGATATCGATCGACCATCATCCATCCCGCCGAACACTGAATCAATTCGGTTTTCTGTGGCTGGTTTTTCTCGGCATCTTCGGGGCTCTTTCGTGGTTCAAGAGTTCAAGCCACCATGCGGCCCTTATCTTCTGGGGCGCGGCGATCCTGATTCCCCTGATTGGCTGGATCATTCCGAGCTTCATGCGTCTGGTCTTCCTCGGGCTCTCTTACGCCGCTTTCCCGATCGGCTTTGTCGTCTCCCATCTGATCCTGGCGGCAGTTTACTACCTGGTCTTTACGCCCGTTGGTCTCCTGATGAGAGTTCTCGGCTATGATCCCATGCAGCAGAACTTCGAGCCCGAAGCAGAGACCTACTGGAAGGAGCGGCCGGAAGAGGTCGAGGCGAAACAATATTTTCATCAGTATTAGAGGTGCGATATGAAGGACATCAAGAAGAGTTTCCAGGATGAAGCCGATAGCGCCGAGCAGGGATTTTTCGCTGAATTCTGGGATTTTCTCAAACACAACAAGAAGTGGTGGCTGACACCGATCATCCTGGTCCTCCTCCTGGTGGCCGTGATGATCCTGATGTCCGGCTCGGCAGCCGCGCCCTTCATCTACACGCTCTTCTGATACCGGAAGGTGGAACGGGAAAGAGAGTCCTCGGAAAAACCGCCCCAGCCGCCCGAAGGGTCTGCAAATTCCGGCTGCCTTCGTCTGATTCTGGCAGGCCCCATCCTTGTCCTCGGGGCGCCCCTGGTTGCTGCGATGCGCTCCCTGGCACGATGGAGACGGGGCAGAGAGATCCGAGTCCGAGATGTCAGAGATGAGAAATTCGGCCGGTACAGGTGTTTTCACTCTGTTGTCGACTACCCCTCGTCCTGCGAGAGCTGTTCTCAGCTCACAAGCGCGCTGGCGGTCCTCTCCTCATCCCTTTCCCATTCCTCAGACAACCACTATCTTCTGTACCGGGAGTCCGAAGCAGGAATCCTCCTCGGCCTCGGGCCCTCGATCCAGGATCTGGCCGAGCGCTTTCTCATCATGTGCCGGAAGAGCAGTATCGAAGGACGTTCTCTTCTCTGGCTGAGCCTGGATCGCTCCCGATACATCGGGGAGTATCTCGAGGCCGAGAAATGCGATCCCGATGCGGGGGATACCGATCGTCTCCTCGGCGAAGCCCCACTGAACTGGGCACTCAGAATCCGCAGGAAACGAAGCTCCGTGTCGACCCGCTACGAGATTCATCTCCACCTGCCGGCGGAATCGGGAACATATGGGGAGGATTTCATCAGGCAGCTCGAGGCGACCTGAAGAAAAGGAATCGGCAGCCGCCAGCGTCCTTTCACCGGGGAAGCTGACCGGAGCGAGAGCGGACACAGGAACCGAATCCGTGGCCGGAGCGGAGGGCCGAAACCGTGGCCGGAGCCGCACATCCGGAGCCGATGCCGGAGCCGGGGCAGGGATCGGAGCGGGAGCAGGAACCGAATCCGTGGCCGGAGCGGAGAGCCGAAACCGCGGCCGGAGCGGGACATCGGAAGCCGATGCCGGAGCCGGTAGGATCGCGGTTTTTCAAGCGGAATACGCGGGCCGGGTAGAACCTTGGTATCCCGAACCGGAGCAAGGGAGGCGGTGGCCGAAACCAATGCGGTCGCGGGATATTTCGGCCACTTCGAGTGGAATTCTGCCGAATCAGCCTCGCCTCTCGGGCATCAGACCCGGCTCCGGAATCGGTTCCGGTTGGCGGCTCCTGCTCCGGACCCGCGGCCTGCCGGACAAAGTAGACCGGCCGAGAGCGAGGTATTTCCTGCCTGATCGAGTCCCAGGAAAATTCGAAGCACTGAAAACAATGACCTGGGGCCCCCACCCTCCCGAAAACCCTGTTCTCTATTCGCTTCTCCCGCCTCCGAATTCCGTTCTTCGTTCTTTCAGGGGACGCTCTTTAGTACATGCCTGCCGGTATTTTGAGTCACTTAACGCCCGATTGGCCCCTTAGCTACCCAAATTACCGGGAGGAGTCACCGGAGGACATGGAAAGTCCCATACTTTCAGCGGTCATCGGGCATTCCTCCGACCTTTGGACAAAGTTCCCCCCCCGGGTTACTCCAAGTCGCCTGGTTTTCTTCCGGGATCAGAAAACGATCGCGGTACCCCGCTCTTCCCTCAGGGAAAGATGGACCCCGCCGAGC
>JANTFG010000210.1 GCA_024763555.1 Thermoanaerobaculales bacterium | reverse complement strand
CGCCCCGTCGGGACCGATCAGCCCCACCACCTCGCCGGCTTTCAGGCTGAACGAGATTCCCCGCACAGCCTCCGCTGGACCGTAGCGGATTTCAAGCCCCACCGCTTCGAGAATGCTCTCTGCCGGCATCAGCCTTCCTCAGTCAAACCAGGCGTCGGCCGGCATCCCCGGCTTGAAGATCCCCTCGGCATTGTCCAAGCGCACTTTGAGCCGGAAGACCAGCTTGGCCCTTTCCTCGGGCGTCTGGACATTCTTCGGGGTAAACTCCGCCACGGGAGAAATGAAGCTGAGGATGCCCTCAAACTCACGGCTGCTGCCGTCGATACCCACCCTGACTTTTTCTCCGAGGCGGATCCGGGAAAGACTGGGTTCATCGACCCAGACCGTCAGCCAGGGTCGTGCAAGATCAGTCAAGACGGCAATCGGCGCGCCGGGAGGCAGGACCTCGCCCGGCTCGGCGACCCGGCTCGTGATGACGCCCTCTCGCGGAGCAAAAAGCTCGGCGTCTGTGATCTGCTGCCGTATCGCCGCCACGGCCGCCTCTGATGCCGCCCGCTGCGCACGGGCCGCCTCGATTTCCTGCTTCCTGGGGCCGGTCACTACCTTGTCAAGCTGAGCCCGGGCTGCGGCCACGGCCCGCTCGGCGATCTCTTTGCGCGTCCTCGAATCATCCCTGGCCTTCTCCGTTGCCGTTCCGCGTTCGGCCAGGCCCTCAAGGCGTTTGACGTCGCGATCGGCGGCATCAAGCTCCGCCTGTGCGCGGGCCAGTCCTTCCTCTGCACGACGAAGATCCTCAGAGCGACTCCCGGCGAGAAGAAGCCGGAGGCGGGCATCTGCGGCTTCGGCCGTCGCCCTGGCCTGTGCCAGACGGTGCTCGGCGTCAACCGTTTCGAAACGGGCGACAAGATCACCGGCCGTCACCGGGTCTCCTTCCTCCAGCGGCGCTTCAAGGAGACGGCCTCCGACCTTCGCGGCCAGCCTGATCTCGGTGGCCTCGATGTGGCCCGACGCATGGATGGCGCCTGCTTCCGGAGCGGGCCGACAGCCCGCAACACAGGCCAGAAGGATCAGAGCAGGAAATATTGAATGTTGTTTCATGGCTTCTCTCCGGGTGATGATGTTGAAAGTCCGTGGAGGAGGAAATCACTGAGGAAAGCGCCGACGTCGACCCCTTCGCCGGGGACTTCGAATGTCGGGCCGATCGCGACCACACGGCTGCGCAGCGGTTGGACCGCATTGAGAACGAGGGAGGCGCCGACCACTGAGATGTGGGTCATCAGCGGGTCCGTTGCCCGGAACTCCCCGCTGCGCACTCCTTCCTCGAGGAGGGATCGGATCATCGCGAGAATCCGGACAAAGCCTTCGATCACAACAGGCTCCATCCGATCTCCCCCGGAGGCAAACTCACGAAGCATGATCCGTGGATGATCAGGGAAGGACTGGAGAAAGCTCCCGATCGTTGAAATGACCAATCGAAATCTCTCTGCGAGCGAGAGCTGCGACCCGAGGGAATCCAGCAGCTCCTTCTCCAGACACTCGACATTCCTCTTCAGCACCGCCGTATATAGGGCTTGCTTATTGCCGACGTGGTAGTAGAGCATTGCCTTGTTGACCCCGGCTCTCCGCGCAATTTCATCCACCCGCGCACCCTCAAAACCCCTCTCGGCAAAAAGGGATGAGGCTGCATCGAGAATATTCTGCCGTGCCGTCCCGCCGTCCTGAACCAATATTTCTCCAACCAACTGGTTGGTTTAACCAGTTGGTTAGTATTCTACGAAATTCTGGTGATTCGTCAAGTTTGCTGAGTGATAGGCTTCGATCTCAGGTGAAAGGTCCCGATGAGGACAACAAAAAGAGAATACTCGCCGGAAAGGATGCTGTACCAGTTTTAATAAAAACGGAAGCCCGCATCCGGAGAGTCATCAAAAACAGGGGCACTTCCTTAGGAAGGACGAGGCCGCGACGAAACTGATCTACCTGGCCTATCGCGACAAGGGTCGTCATCCGGTGATGTCTGATCGGGGCGGGAGCCTCTGTTCGTCGAAGCCCAGTGGATTTTCAGCTCTACGGGCAAATTGAAGCCCATGATGACCAAAGCGCGGTCACCGATCTGAATGAGTTGGAGCTGGAGCGCTGGGAAAGACTGAGTTCCGAAGGAAACGCCCAGAAGAATAGACGCCCCCGAGGGGGCGCCTGTGACTTCGCTGGAAGATGAGCGGCGACGACATGACTCAGAGGCTCAGAATCTCGAGATCTCCGACCTGAGTTTGTCGGTATTCAGATGATCAGCGGTTTCTGCCCTTGTGACGGCCCTGCCTCTTTGAGGCTGTGTTGCCCTGCCGACCGGAACCATCGCAGATGCCGGTGCCGCGGCCTGTCTTCTGTTGTTTCCGATGCTGTGTGCTCACCTTGCCGTTGCCCGGGGTCTTGTTCAGACGGGGGCAATTTGCTGAGCTTCCGTCGTGAAGCTGATTCCGGAGTTGCTTTCGCTGGGGTGTCGCCGAGCCTGCCGGCGAAGCTTTTGTCCTGGATTTGAGTTGTGTCTTCGCCTGTGCAGGGGAGGTTGTCGATGCGGTTGCTGCCTCCGAGGTCGTTGTTGGTGCGTCCTGTGCGAGCGCCGGGAGTGTCAGCAGGCTCAGAATCAGAATGAGTGAAAGACGGGTTTTCATAAGGAAGCTCCTTTCAAGTCCTGGTTATTTATGGAGTGTTCGGGCCGGTTCCGTCGCAATCACCGGATCCGCCCCCGTTCCCGCCGTTCCCGCTGGTGCCGTTTCCTCCATTACCGGTATTCCCGTTCCCGCTATTTCCATTGCCGCCATTCCCGTTTCCGCCGGAGTTTCCACTACGGCCGGAGCCAGAGCGTCCACAACTGGCCAGGATGTCACCATTCTCGTCATAGATGAGCCCTCGCTCCATATCGGAAGCCAGGATGGCGTCAAAAGTCTCTTGATCAAGGTACTGCGGGACGTAATCGCCGTCCTGAGCCCGAAGTGCCGCCATGAATGCGCGCAGGTGGTTCCGGCTGCCCTTGGCGAGGTTCTCACATACAAAGCCGATGGGCGCGTTTTCGCTCAAGGCCAGAATCTCATCAATGTCGGCAAGATCCAGATCTTCGATTGTTGCTCCGACTGCGAGGGCATCAATCAGAGAATTCTCCCCGGTTTCGACGAGCATGGTGTACAGAGCCTGAAGATCGGGGTTGTTGAAGGCGCCGACGCTGTCGTCGCTGATGGGATCCTGGATTCCATAGAGTTCCAGAAGCACGAGAACGCGGTTCATGTGCTGGGATTCGGCTCGGGCAATCTGAGAGAAGATCGGAAGTTGCCAGGTTTCAGCCAAACTGAGGTAGACGTCACGGGCCAACTTTTCCTCTTCACGGAGGAAAGTCATTTCGTCAATTTCGGCTGAGCTCAAAGGTGTGGCTTCCAGGTTTTCAAAGTAATCGACGACGATGGTGGCACAGCTTCCGGCGCCCCCGTCGGACGGGCCCTGTCCCTGGGCCGAAGCTGGAAGGATCCCGACCAGGGAGATCCCGGCGATGATGGCGAGGTTGCGGATGGTCTTTTTCATTTCGATGCTCCTTATATTGGTGTTCCGGCGTTTTGTAGTCTTCGCCGTCCGACCCAGGGATATCGCAAGGGCTGTGCCAATTTTCTTTGGGGTCGATCTTTTGAAAAATATTTTCATAAATATCTATTTTTTCAGTGTATTAGATATTTTTATACAAATTGCGTCCGGGGCTCTGGATCAGTAAGGGCTGCAGGGTCTGCAGTGTGGCGACTGCAAGAACTGCAGTCCGTCATGCTTTCAGCCACGAATATCGTAGTCCCGAAGGCGGTGGTAGAGCGTTCTGACGGAAATTCCAAGGATGGCAGCCGCCTTCTCGCGGTGGCCATCGCTCTGTTCCAAAGCTTCCAGAATGGCTCGCTTCTCTCGTTCAGCCAGGTTGAGCGTATGCGAAGCATCTTCCTGTGGCGAGGGACGCCGGTTCTCCAGACCCAGGTCGTCGACACGAACTTCGGGTCCCGTCGCGACGATCAGGGCACGTTCCAGGACATTTCTGAGTTCCCGAACATTGCCTGCCCACGTGGCTCGCCGCAAACTCACCATAGCCGGCTCTTCGAGACGCTTTGGTGGGATTCCCAGGCTCGAGGCCAGGTCCTGAAGAAGGTGGTCCACAAGGAGATCGAGATCCCCGGGTCTTTCCCGCAGTGGAGGAATATTCAGTCGAACAACATCGATGCGATAGAGAAGGTCTGCGCGGAAGCGTCCAGCCTCGACTTCGGCTTCCAGGCGCCGGTTGGTGGCAGAGATCAGACGGATATCAACCGAAATCGGTCTGGATCCCCCAAGTCTCTCGATCTTTCGCTCCTCCAGAGCCCGAAGGAGTTTCGCCTGCATGGCCTCCGGGAGCTCGCCGATTTCATCGAGGAAAAGGGTTCCTCCGTGTGCCTGTTCAAAACGTCCGATTCTGCGCTGTGTGGCGCCGGTAAACGCGCCCTTTTCGTGCCCGAAAAACTCCGATTCGGCAAGATGTTCTGGAATCGAAGCACAGTTGACGGCCACCAGGGCTTCTGCGGATCGAGAAGAACGATCATGAATCCGGCGGGCCAGCAGTTCCTTCCCGGTTCCGGATTCTCCGATAATGAGGACCGAAGCCGAAGTTCCCGCGGCGCGGTCCGCCACGTTCAGCATCTCAAGCACCTTGGGGTCACGGCTGATGAATTCCCGAGCAGCTGGGGTCTTCCGAGCTGGGGCAATTCCAAGGGTTCGTGCCACCAGTGCTCGGAGAACGCCCGGGCTTTTGAGTGGCTTGGTCAGATAGTCGGCGGCTCCCAGGCGTACGGCCTCGACCGCGTCGGGAATGGTGCCGAAGGCCGTCATCAGGATGATGGCCGGAGAAGGGGAGACGGCTTTGACCCGCCGAGCCATCTCGAGGCCATCCATTCCAGGCATTCGTTGGTCACTGAGAATAAGATCGATTTTCTGTGTGGCGAGGATTTTAAGAGCCTCTTCAGCCGTTCCGGCCTCGATGAGCGTGTAACCTTCCTCAGAGAGAATATCCAGGATCAGGCTCCGGAAACCGGCATCGTCATCGACGACGAGAATCTGAGCGAGACTCATCCAGCCCTCCCCGGCAGCCGGACCCGAGCTTCTGCTCCCCCCGCCTCACGATGGACAAGCTCAATGCTTCCTCCATTGGCCTCCACGAGAGACCGGGCGATGCTGAGACCAAGGCCGCTTCCGTCGGGTCGGGTCGTAACATAAGGCTCGAAGAGATCTTCTGGATGTTCTCCGGGTCCAGGGCCGCGGTCTGAGACCTGAAGGACTGTCCATTCACCTTCGAGCATTGATGACAGCTCGACGGGCTCGCCTTCAGGCGAATGGGCAAAGGCGTTTGAAATCAGAACCTCAAGGACCTGTCGAAGATGTTCCCGGTCCGCACGAATGAGGATGCTCGCGTCTGCTGTGCCCTGGAGTTCCGGATACATACTCTCGAACTCCTGAAAAAGCTCACTCACCGGGAACTCCGTGATTTCCGGTGAAGGGGGGCGCGCATAGTCGAGCAGGGTCTCCAGCATATTTTCCATGCGCTGAGCCTGCTGGATGGCCTGATGGCAGCGCTTGAGGAGTTTCGGGTCAGCGAGAGACTCTCCCATGAGCTGGCAGTTCCCTTTGATCGTCGCCAGAGGGTTTCGAAGCTGATGTGCCAGGCCGGCACCGGCTCTTCCGAGCGCCTCAAAGTGTCGGGCCTGAGCCTCACGGATTGATGCACCGTAGCGCCGCTCAAACGAACGACCGCTGATACGAGCCAGAACAACCAGTCCGAGGCCCATCAGAATCGTCAGTGGAAAGAGAAGTCGGATGCGAAGTGGGGGGCGTCCGGCGCCGGGGACAAGGGAAATCTCGAGTCCTTTCCTGCCGCGTCGTCCTCGCCGACCCTGGCCATGTGATTCGAGTCGGTCCGGCGGTCCGGCTGGTGGACCGGGAAAAATCTCGATTTTTCGGATTTCCCCTCCCGGAATTCTTGTCCCGACTTCAGCGATCGTCGTATTGGAAGCGTCTCGAAGAATTATGGAGGCAATCGGGGGCGAGTTGGCGGATCGGATTTCTTCCAGGAGTCGCTCGGGCGATGAGGCTTGAGTGTCTCTCAATTCGGACTCGATCGTGTGGGCGACACCGAGTATTTTTCCCTGAAGCGCCAAATCGGCTCGCTCGTCGAAGGCATACATTGCCAGTGCAGCCAGACCACTGAGAAGGATGGCAAGCCCCCCGGCGATCAGAGGCAGTGCGAGAGACCAGCGGGGAGCAGAAGCCG
>JANTFG010000209.1 GCA_024763555.1 Thermoanaerobaculales bacterium | reverse complement strand
GGCTGGGCAAAGAGTTTTTCACCAGTGCCGACAATTACATCCTTCAGATCGGGGAATCCGTCCCTCCGGGAGACCCCCGTCGCCCTCTGATCCTGGGCGCAGTCATGTGTATCGATATGGTACTCAAGGAGTAGGGTTCACGCGGATCCTCTGAATCTGGCGGTCCCGGCGATTGTCTCCCTGCTCCGGTTCGGGATGCCGGGGCTATGCCAATCCTGCGTATTTCGCTCAAAAAACCACGGCCGTCCCGGCTACGGAATCAGCTCCGGACTGCGGCTTCGGCCTCGGTTTCCCGCTCCCGCTCCACTGATTCGGAGACTCCCTTTGCCCTACCCGCCTGTGAAATCCCAGCTCGCGAGATCTCCGGACTCGAAGTCATCGAGGAAGATCGGGTAGCCGAACTCGTCGGCGCCCACATCAGGTTCAGCGTCCCGGTCGAGATCATCGAAATCCCGGTCGGCGAGGCCGGCCCCGAGGGCCGTCCCTGCATCGACGGGAGGGAGATTGGAGGCCTTGATGTGAAGATCGCCGGCCGAAGGGTCGAAGAACCAGGAGGTGTCCGCTGCGGAGTTGTTCCCCGTGAGGCCGGCGGTCGCTCCGTCCCTGGCGAGGATCGAGTGGGTCGTCAGATTGTTTGAGATCGTCGCCGTCGTTAAATTCCAGCGATACTCGATCGAGGAGGAGCGGGGGGCGAATGTCGAGACGACGGTATTGTGGTAGATCTGGGCATTCGAGGCGGATTCCAGGCTGATTCCGTTGTCGAAGCCGTCAGGCGAGGAGGACAGACCGCTATCCGCGGCGGCGATGAAGTTGTTGCGGATGATGCCTCCCGAATGTCCATTGCTCGTTCCATAGCCCAGGCCGAAGCCGATGCCCCGTGCGCAGTCGAGGATGGTGTTCCCCTCAACGATGGTTCCCGAGGCCGCCCTCCAGAGGTGGATGCCGTGTTCGGAGAGACCGTCATCGCACCAGAAGCCCTCGATCCGGTTGAAACGGACGAGGAGATTTGAAGTCTGATGGCCGTCGATGCCGCCGGTGTAGCAGTTGTCCCGAATGTGACTCCGGCCCTGGTCGGTTAACTCGATCTCGGAACACTCGATCGTCGAGTCCTCCGTCGTCCCCAGTCCTGAGGCGTCGGGGTTGAGCTTGATCCCCTGCTGGCCGGGGTCGATGATGTGGACGTTGTGGATGAGAATTCCGCTGACCGGCGCGCCGGGCCCTGTGATGTGAATCGGGTGGTCATAGGCCCGCATCAGGCTGAGATCGGCGATGACGATGTCGGAGGCGTAGATGCTGATCAACTCGTTCGTGCCGTAGTCGGCGTCGAGGATGACGGCGTCACTGTTCCCGGAAACCGAACGGAGGGTGATGCCAGGGGTGTTGAAGACCAGGCGGCAGTTGGTGTCGCCGCAGCTGAGATCATAGAGACCGTCCTCGAGGAGGATGGTTGTTCCGCTCGAGGCCGCTGCAATGGTGTCGCGGAGATTCGAGGCCTGTGAGGGCCCCAGGGTTATCGTGCCGCCGGTCGGCGGGGCCAGCGGTCGGCAGGCCTCCTGTGCCCCTGCCGAATAAGAGAACAGGAGGATAAATCCACAGATCAGGGCGACGGTTCTGAGCCTGTGATTTCGCATGGGGACAATATAGGGCCTGAGCGTCCTCTTGACCTCCCCCCGAAGTGGTGGGGAGGTGATCCTGCTCACCTGGAGACTTTCGTGATTTGTGCCGGATCAACCCGGAGGGCGTCCCAGTTGCGCTTTCAAGGCGCTGATCGCCGCTTCGAAGTGCTCCGCTTGGGAGGTCTTTCCCCGGAAGAGACGGTCACGGCCGCCGCCCTTCCCGCCCAGGGCCCCGGCAACAAGGGGGCCGAGTTCTTCGGCTGAGCCCGAAACCCCCGCCTCAAGGGCCAGGGCAAAACTTCCGTCATCTGCGAGGAGGAGGTAGATTTTGTTGCCCTCACTGCCCGCAAGAGCCGAGGCGAGGCCTGGAAGCATCTCCCGGTCTTCGAGATGATGGCCGATGACAGCTCCATCTTCGGACCTGAGCCTCAAGGCGACGGAGGCGCCGAGTTCTTCCCTCATCCTTCGCAGTCCGGCCCGGGCTTCCCTGAGCTGGGAGAGTTTGAGTTCGATGATCGAAGTGAGCTCTCTGTCCGGGGCGCCGGTCAGGCGACGGATCTCGGCCAGGACCTCCTCGCGTTCTGCCATGCGCCGGCGAACCCGCCCGCCTGCGACCCAGTTGACCCGGGTTCCACCGTGCATGGACTCGGTTTCGACAAGGCAGATGCTCTCGAGTTCGGCCGTGTTCTCAACGTGGGTTCCGCCGCAGGTGTTGAGGTCGACTCCCTCGATTTCCACGAGACGGATCTTTCCCTCAAGACCCTCGGGGAGGCGACGGGAACGAACGGGCAGTCGGGCCATCTCCTCAGGATCGACCCAGCGCAGCTGAACCGGCCTTGCTGCGCGGATTTCGACAGCCGCCAGCTCCTCCAGCAGACGGAGCTTCTCAGCTGTCGGATTCCTGATGTCGAAGTCAATGTGCGACAGCGTTTCCCCGATCCCGAATCCGATCGTTGTCCATCCCAAACGGTCTGAGGCCAGTCGTGTCAGGAGGTGCTGGGCCGTGTGCTGCTGCGAGTGGTCCCGCCGCCGGTCGATGTCAAGAATGAGTTCGACGGGACCTGGTCTCAGCGGGCGATCGACGCTGTGGATGATCCTGCCGCCCTGCTTCCGGACGTCCAGGACTCGGGCCTCGTTGATCCTGCCGCCATCGGCAGGCTGGCCTCCGCCCTCGGCGTAGAAAATCGTGTCCTCAAGCTCGACGAGGTACCGGCCCTCGGTCGAGGCTTCGCAGCTCAAAAGCCGGGTGGTAATTGTTTCGAGTCGTGGGTTTCGGAGGTATGCGGGTTTCATGAGGGGAAGTTTAGCATCGGCGCGGGGGGCGGGGACCGTGGCCGGAACTGTGACGGCAGGCTGACCGCGACTGGGGGCGGCTACGGTCTCGGCGTGCCGCAGGGGAAACTATAGGACTTATAGGACCTATACGTCCTATAGTTCTCGGGCGTCCACGCCCATCCGGGTCCCGGCCCAGGCCACGGCTACGGTCACGGCAAGGTTTAGGGTTATGGAATCGGTCTCTGCCACGGGGTGCCGCCCCGGCCGGCGACCCGGCCTCGGGGGCCTGTTACAGCATACGTCGCTCCCCGGCAGATCCCTGGTGAGTCAATTCCTGGTAGCATCCAGAACGATCGTATAGGTACCGATATGTTCGACACGATGGGTCTCTTCGAAGTGGATGCTTCGTCCGTCTTCAGATTTTTCCACCTCGATCATTGGGGCATACTGCAGCTCGGCAGCCCCCGTCTGAGTCTCGGTGAGCGCCGGCGCCCCTTCGCACACCGTCTTGACGAGGTAGACGAAGGACTCCTCATCATCGAAGAAGAGGCGATAACGATCTTCAATGGTCTCACCCGTAATATCAAAACTCCCGGCACCGTCCCATGTTGTCGTGCACCCGGGAGTCGTTGCGGTAATCAGCTGATCATCCTGTGCGGACCCGCTGATATGACCCTCGGTGTCGACTGAGAACTGGAACTCGCCATGGGCCGTCCCGTTCTTTGTCAGGGTGGCATCGCCAAAAGTCTCCGAATAGCTGATGGTCGTCGTGTAGCTCCCCGACCACGTCTCCCCGCAACTGAGAATCAGCTGCTCGTCGTACTGCCAATCGCAGATGTCAAAGCTCTTGTCCGAAGTACAGGATTCGTCCTCGGAATCGGTGAGATGAACTTCAAGAGTTCCCGAGGTCACACCCTGGAAGACGGGACCCGTCTGATTGTTGAAGATAAAGATCCCGTCACCGTTGGTGTAGAGTGGCCCATGCCGGGAAGCTTTGGGGTTGACGTTGACGAAATTAGCCTGGGCATCAGAAACAGGATCCCCATATTCCCGGTCCCGAACCTGTCCCAGAAACACGATTCCCTTTCGATTGAGATCGAAGTCGAGATTGGAATTCTGCGCCTTTTCGATTTCAAGATTCCCGACCTCCGCCCAGTAGCAGGCGAGACATTCGCCCAGGGATTCTTCGATCGAGGGCTCCCCGACAAAGATCTGAACCACTCCCGGAACCACCTTGTCCAGACTGTAATGACCGTTTGTATCGCTGAATGCTGTCTCAGAGGACCCCATGTCATCATCACAACCATCAGCGCCCGTACCGTTCATGACCCTGATTTCGGCCATGGAAAGCGGCTCGCCGGCACAGTGATCGATGACAGTCCCGCTGACGGATCCATAGCAACTCTGTTGATCTTCAATCGGCATCATCATGATCTCCATCTCCCGGATGTCCCCGACTCCCAGGAGGACTCGTCCATAATGACAGGCCTTATAGTCGTTAAGTGCCCATCCGCCGGCAAAGGCCATGTAGAGGCTCAACTGGCCGCCCGCAGTATCCGAATCATCGACGGGCACATCATTGAAGGTGACGCGACCATCCGCCCTGGTTTCCTCGGATGCAACAATCAAACCGGTTGTGACATTGACGAGTCGGACATCGGCATGGGCGATCCCCTCATCGGTACAGGCATCCAGGACCACGATGGACACGGTCCCGACGCCGATCTGGTCTTTCGAAGCATCCCGGTCAAAGGTATGCGCTGCCTTTTTCGCTGTTTCAACGGGAAGTAGCATGATATTCGCCTCGACCGGAGCATCTCCAACATCAACCCACCGCGCACCACTTGAAGCAGAAGGCGTTCCCGCAATGATCCAGTACTCGCCCGATCCCGGGAGATCAGCCGAGAAACGTCCCTCATGATCCGGCAGGGGGCGGGCAACGAGACTCCAGTCAGCACCATCGATAATTGAGATGCGGGCTTCCGCCGCATCACCGCCGAAAGAGCTGAGTTTCCCGAAAACCGAGGCGCCGGAGATCCGCGCCTCCGGCCGAGGGCTGAGCGGCAGCACCGTCGAGGCATCGCCGCTGGAATTGTCAATAAACGAGAGATAGCCCCCGAAGAGACCTCCGGAGACCTCGAGATACCCGGCGGCAAGCTGCTGAAGACCAAAGCGACGGATGACGTGATTGAATTGCAGGGCTGATTGAGCGGGAATCGAGACCTTGTTCTCTCCAAGCAGCTCAGCCTGATCCGAGTACGCTCGAAGGCTGTAGTCCTGTTGTGTCTCGGTGGGATTGTAGAGGGCAAGATTACTCCTGAAGTCTGCGTCCTCCCGGAGAAAGAGAAAGATCCCTTCCTCCATATATCTTGTTGGGAGAATTCCCTGACCGAATGTCCCTTCGTCGCTCTGGTTATAGGTTCGAGCCGAGACTGAGATGGGATGGGTTGCCGTGTAGGAAAGCACGCCGCCCCCATCATCGGTCGTCATCAGGGCTACAATGTCCGGAAATACCCTGGTTTCCCCTTCCGCCAGTTCCAGAGTTATCCCCGGGCCCGACGCATCTCCCCAAGGTAGAAAGCTCATCAGGACCGTTGTCGCCTCCTCGGCGTGGACGAAAAGATCGGAGCGCCACTGGGAACCCAGCGAACCCGACTGATGGGCGACGCCGACCAGGCTGCCGGAGACCTCCCGATCGCGGGGAGGGATAAAAGTCGGATCCCCCGTCTGATGATCAATGACTGAAAGATAGGAGATGACCGGGTCGCCACCGATGCGAAGCGTATCTCCTTCGCCGTCGACATTCTCAATCTGCGTGATCCGTTTCTGCCAGCCCGAATGGGCTCCAAGGCTCTTTGATATTCCATCGACACTGAAAGAAACAGACGTGTCGGCGCGGTTGTAGACTCCAAAATTGCATCGATAGCTCCCGTTTTCCAGGATACCTGGAAGGAACTCCCCTCCGACATCCTGCATCACACCCTGGATAAGACTGGATTCCGAGGGAATGAACTGCCCGAAACTTCCCGAGTCACTCTGGTTGTAGGTCCTCATCCCGGCCAGGAATGGGTGGGAGGAAGAGAGTTCAATGGTGCCTGAATCTGCACGACCCAGTTCCCCGACAATATCCGAGAGCACACGCAACTCCCCCGCGTCCACCGAAAATACAGCCTGACTGGAATTGGTCGATCCAAAGGGCAGGAAGCGGGCCGTCAGTTCCAGGCTGGTGTTTCCGATATTCAGTACTTCCACATCGGAGAGCCAATGTGTGCCTCCGACTCCAGCGGCCGAGGCCGCGCCGGGCAGTATGACGAGATTTTCCTCCGCCCGAAGACAGACCGCCACCGATACGAGAACTACTACGATGAGACCCTTGCTGAGACAGCGTTTCATGACACCCTCCCCTGAAGTTCTTCCATCGTCCCGCCCGGAAGGTCGATTCGTCAAGGCTTCGAGCCTCTATTCACAGAGATTTGAGAGAAACTTGAGATAAACCACA
>JANTFG010000208.1 GCA_024763555.1 Thermoanaerobaculales bacterium | reverse complement strand
GCCGATTTTCTGGGGACCATGGGGGTGACGGGAGCGGCGCCGGTCAGAATACGCTCATCAGAGCCGGTCATCACGTCCAGCCGGGTCTATTCTATTGGGAATGGCGATGAGTCCTGTCGGCCGCCCGGAACCATGGGTCAGTTCATGCCGGCGTCGAGCACCGGCACTCTGCTTGAGAGCGGACAGGTGGGCTTCCTTCCCCAACTCGTGGAAAACGCCTCCTTCCGAACGAATATTGCACTGATGAATACGGGTGATGAATGGGCTCAAGTCCGAGTCTTGCTCTTCGATGCTGATGGGGAGCAGCTCAGCTCCTACGCGCTTTCCATTGGTCCGGGAGAATTGAGCACGAAATTCCGA
Organism: Thermoanaerobaculales bacterium; assembly: GCA_024763555.1. Taxonomy (GTDB): domain Bacteria; phylum Acidobacteriota; class Thermoanaerobaculia; order Thermoanaerobaculales; family Sulfomarinibacteraceae; genus JANTFG01. Next base: position 6,166 of record JANTFG010000208.1, on the reverse strand, counting down.
CCCTTCCTGTCCCTGGCCGGCAGGGAGGATCTCGATGCGTGCTATGCGCGGGTCGAGATCCTCAGCGGCGCCGGGGTGATGGGCTACGCCTCCGTTGTGGATAACCTCACAAACGACGCCACGACTATTCCGCTGGTTGTGGACGCGGGTCGAGAATAGGGCCGGCCGAAGACCGAGGTGGATGTCCACTCTTGAGCCATTTACAGGCAGGTCGCAGGGATCTGGATGATCGCATCAGTAAGGCGCTCAATTCGATCGGCGTTATTGATGAGTATGCCGAATCTTGCACCGGTATCCGCGATGAAAGTCTGAAGTGCGGTGAGCGCGCGAGGACGTGGAGCTTGACCAAGCTTGACCTCGATCGGAATCAGCCCGAAGGGAGCTTCGACGATGAGATCGATCTCCGATCCGTCTCTCGTTCGATAATAGTGAAAGTCAATTCCCGACCCGAGGGTGCATTGCAGACCCCTGATTATTTCTTCGATGATGAATGACTCGAAGGAAGCACCCGCTGCAGGATGGACCAGCAGGCTGTCCAGATCCCTGAGTTTCAAGAGATGATGAAGCAGCCCCGAGTCCCTGAAAAAACCCTTCGGCATTTTCTGCACCCGTTTCAGGCGGTTCTTCTCGAAGGATCTGAGAATCCTCCACAGGAAAGTCCCGTGGAGGATCTCAAGATATTTTCCTGCCGTCACCGAACTTATCTCGAGGGATCGTGCCAGAGTGCTCCTGTTGATGATCTGTCCGGACTGAAATGCGAGGCTCTGGATCAATAATCTGAAACGATGGCTGTGAATCTTCGGGAAGAGCTGCCGGATATCCCTGCTGACGAAATCATTGAAGTAAGCGTCCATCCAGAGTCCGTGAAAGGCCCCGTCCTGCTCTCCCGTGATTCTGGGTTCCGGATAGCCTCCCAGGAGCCAGTGCCGGTACATTTGCTGAAGATCGAGTAGCTGAGAGCAATCCATCAGCTGGTCGATGCACACATCCGGATCAACGAGCTTCTCATAGAGATCCGGGAAAGCAGCGTCGTAGTACTCGGTGGCCTTGAAGGCTGAGAGTTCGACGGTGGCGATCCTGCCCGCCAGGCTTTCAGACATTCCCTGAACGATTTTCGGGGAGCTTGAACCCGTCAGGAGGAATCTACCCCGGGTGGAACGGTCTTGATCGATGACACTCCGAAGCACGCTGAAGAGTTCCGGAAACATCTGGGCTTCATCAATGATGATATTCCCCGGTCGAAGTCTGAAAAAACTGAGGGGATCATCGCTTATCAGGCGGTAGTCGTCCGGTCGTTCCAGGTCGTAGTACTTCCAGTCCGGATACAGACTCTTTACGAGGGTGGATTTGCCGCACTGCCGTGCTCCGACCACTGCCACGGCAGGAAAGAGATTCATCAGTTTGAGGATCTTCGGTCCGAGAAAACGTTTCTTAGGCTTCATTTTTAAAGTGTAACTTTAATTTTGCAGGATAACAAGCTCGAAATTTCCCCTCGGGCCGGAAGGCGGAGAACGGAGAGTCTCCAGCCTGATCCGGTCGCTCAAAGCAGATTCAGGAGCCAGTATCTCCGTTTCCGGTTGTAGGAGTGGACCCTGGATAGGGCTGGGCGACGTTGTAGGGTAGGCCGAAAGGCGCTGTACACCCGAAAATTCTCGGGCCTGGGAAGATGCAGCAGTAATTCGCCTTTTCTGCCCATTCACAACCTTGAAGTTAGGGGCCTTTTCAACACCGTTCCATCTGAGGCCGCCGAATCTCAACGTAAAATCACTTCCCAAGCGACAGCTCTATTCGGACGGGACGTTTCTGCGTCAGTTTCCCAAAATAGTGAGGCCTTCCATCCATCTTAACCGGAATATGCAAATTGCCCTTCCGGTGCCAAGGCTGGACTCATCCCGCCCCCCTACGCTGCACCAGGGGTACAGCGCAACACCCTCCCAAGAGTGACGAGATCAACCAACGGTGAGGACGAGGTAGCCGCTGTCATCTGAAAGGACGAGGCCGTCATCACCTGCAGTAGCCCATACCATGCCCTCAAGGACGGACGAATCCCATTGAAGATCACGGAGACCACTGCAGTCAACGAGCAATACGTGACCCCGATCCACATCCCAAAGTACTGCCGAGTCACGAAATGAGCGAACACGCCATACAGCTTCAGGAAGGCGACCATATTGACAACGCTGGCTTCCTGGACCGCTACTCAAGACTTCAAGACACTCCTGGTCACCTATCCAGTGAGCCGTAAGCACGACTACCCTGGCTCCGGCTGCCGCAACTTGGCGGACGCGATTCCGACGCGAGGTCGAACTACCAGACTGTAGTACACCAGCACTCAGAAATGCTAAGCCGTCCCCGGCCTTGGCAATAATACCGTCTCCAAAAGGAACAGGCTGAGAAATGGCTACATCAAGCTCAGACTCCTCTGCCTTCCAGTCACTCCCAATAGTGGTAAGCGTACGATCATCGACCACAACCAGCGAATCCCTCCCAGAATCGAAGACCATCTCAGCATTCATGCCGCAGGAACCGTGCCAGACAATACCTGGGCTCTTGCCAAGAGAAAACTCGAGAAGCGTAGCGCTACGTTGATCGTCATGCGCAAACACCAGCACCGAGTCAGACGACCAAGGTGCTATAGGCGTTGAATAGAAAACTCTCTTCGCTGGAGAAACAACGGCCCATGAAAACTCACCATGTAGTGTGACGCTACCCTCAAAGACGGAAATTACCGAGATCGTTGGACCATCACGACCGGAAATGACCGCCACCGAAATGAGCGAACCACCAATGGAAGTTACAGATCTTGGATTCCAAGCGGGATGAGAGATAGCGTAGTGGACCTGTTGAGTCTCAACAGGGGTTGTTGACAGGATATCGGGCGCACAGGCGACGCAAACTGTGAGAACCGCGAGGATCGCAATGGTCCGACCTACCAATGGGCTACATCCTTCGTCTGACCGAGACGGAAGATCGACCATGTTCTCGACGATGCTGTTCCCCCAAGCCGATCAACCAACTGATTCACATACCCCGCACAGTCGGTCTGGGAGGACCGTTCGCCCACACCGTTGTTGTCATAACGAACCGGGCCGATTGCAGTGACCGCAGACTGAACCTCAGAACTCGTGAATGGACGCGTAACTCCAGCAAGAGGACCGCGATCCGCTGACGGGGAAACCAAGGTCACATTCTCTGTGATGTTAGCGACATCGACGTTTCCCGAGTTGTAAAGGAGATCAGGAGAATTCGAATTAACTGGTACTGGCTGATGCGCGTTGGCATCCTGATGGCCAACCATCTTCCCCTGGATCGGATCCTGAGGGGAATTCTCGACAACTGTGGCTTGCGGCAATCCACCGCTCTTCGACTCTTCAAAGCCAGCGACCAAGACGACATGGACGTTTTCTTTTGATTTTGGATCTTGTAAAGAAACGACGTACCCTGGCTCGACGTCTTGCTTCTCACCATAGAGCTCGGCCTCACGCATGCCTGTTGGATCCACCGAATTGAGTGGGTTGTTCTGGACATACGAGTACCGATTCCAGCTCTGACTACTCCCCACCTTTCCAGTCTGTGCTGGATCAACAGACAAGAAACGCGCCTCGGCGGTGCTCACCAGAAACACCAAGGCCACGGTGACGGCGATGGGTAGAGAAATGCGAAGTGGTCTCATATACAAGCTCCTATTCTGAGTTAGTGTAACTCTTCCTGGCGCTTCCGAACAGAAGCGATGTACGCCAGTTCCTGGGCCTCGCTCGGCTCGTGCCACCCAAGCTCCTCAGCCTTGGTGAACCAGTACTCGTTTTGCTTGCTCAGGTATCTGAGCTCCTCCATCTGAGAGTCGGACAACCCGAGGGCCGCACGACGCCGGGTCTCATCCATCAGGCCAGCGTAGGAGTTTCCCATCTTGACCATGGCGTAGACACTCTTCGGGTAATGATCCAGGACCACCTCTGCTACCACCCTCGACCGTTCCCATTCCTTCTGCTTCTCATAGTGCTCGCAGAGTACCGTCATCATCGTGGCCACGGCCTCTTTCGCGGTCAGCGCCTGCAAGTACACCCTCTCTTCGAGGGCTTGTTTCGAGATCTCCATCTTCTCGACATAGAACTCGTCCTCAGCGGCCAAGCCGCCATCGGTAGCCTCGATGTTGAATGTCGAGCCTGAGGCGGGGTCAGTGAACTTCACAAAGAGGTGCTGTGGAGCTGTCGAGAGGTTCACGTCAAGGCCGAGGCGCTGCCCAAGGATGAGGAAGAGCAACGGCATGGTGATGCAGTTACCCTTCCTGGAATCCATATAGTCGTGAAGCAGCCTATGCTCGAACACATTCCCGTGCGGATCGCTCAGGTCATACTGGAACGGCGTCTGCCCGCTCCAGGGTCCGAGAGCATAGAGGTAGCCCCGCAAGTACTGCGCCCTGTCAAAGCTTGTCGCTCCCGGAGGCAGAGCCGCGCGAATCTCGGCCGCCATGGCGTCAAGCTGGGCCAACCTGACGGAAACGTTCACCGAAGGGTCAATGACGTGGTCGATGAGGAGCTTAGCCTGGCCCAGGTCGATGTCCTTGTCAGGCAAAACGAAAAGCTCGCGCAAGGGAGCAAGCTCAGGAGGCTCTGACGGAGCGCCCTGAGCCGGAGCAGGGGGCGCAGCTGACAGAAGCACAAGGATGAGGACCCAAGCCCTCGACATGGCTTTGAGGGCAACAAGGGATAGTGATTTCCTTTCTCTCATCCTGTCAATTCTACCAGAATCAAGAGGTATTTGCTCTGCGCGCAAATTCCGAGGAAACAAACGCTTAGGAAAGGGTAAAAACCGTCTTCACGCCAAGACTTGGGCCGGTGGCACAGGTTCTGCTTGCTCTCTTGTCCGTTGCAATTTGATTTAAGTATACGAAATTCAGTATCTTAAAAGATATACGTTCGTCCGGAAGGATCGACTTCTGGGAGTCTAAAGTGCAACAACCTCAATCAAGCACTCCCGAAGGGCAAACTCCCCTGATTTGAACCCTTGTAGGGCGCCCACAGATACAGCCGTCGATCAAGTGCCGGAGGTCCTCGGTACGCAAGAAGGAGACCCGGAGGAAGCTCTGCGCCGATATCGGCACAGAGCTTCCTCCGGGGTCTCCTTCCGCCAAACTTTCTCAGGCTGTTCTTGACAGAGGCCGAACCGCCCCTCCCGGCGGCCCTCGGCCCGGCTCGATGATCACTGGAGATCAGCGGTGGCCGACTGCGCTGAGTCGCCCGGACCGACTTCGAAGACCTGGAAGACCTCCTTGGGTTTCCGGCTGAAGCGGAAGGGAATCTTTCCCGGGGTTGTTGCGTAAAACCCGGCCCCCGGACCCATGGTTCGCAGGGGAACCTGTCCGAGATAGGGGAACTCTTTCCACCTCTTGAGCCGCTTTTCAAGTTCGGGATTGAAGCGACTATTGTGTGTGATCAGAGGCCGGATCAGGAGAGCGCCGGTCGGAGGCATCGGTGGCCTGAAGAGCGCATCATGGAGTCCGGCCTCCTCGGCGTAGGTCCGGAATCCCCAGTTTCCACAGAACCAGATTTCCTTCCCGCTTTCCCGGAGGCGGGGAAGTTCATCCCGGATGAAGGCGCGCCCGGCATCGGCGAACTCGGCATCCGCCAGCCCGATCGCCGCCGAAAGACCGATCTGGATGAGGACACAGCCCGCGAGCGCCCACTTCAGAATTCTGCCGCCTCTCGAGACCTGGAAAAAGAGAGTCGTGAGCAGGAGGAGAGCCGGCAGGGCCGGCAGGAGATGCCTGACGGCCTGGAAGGAAACGCCCGTGACCGCTGTGATCAGGGATGTGCCGGCCCAGCCGAAGAGAAAGAACAGATCCCTGCGGGCGGGACTCCCTTTTGTTTCGCCGGCCGGAACCGCCTCACGAAACAGGCTGGAAAATTCCAGGAGGATCCAGACCAGGAGCGCCAGACCGGCACCGCCCCACATGAAGAGGGAGATTGAGGCGTCTGCGGCGGGAATACGCATTGTGGAAAACAGGAACCGGACCGCGATCGGAGAGATGATCCACAGCAGCAGCCGGGCCCACCTCCAGCGGAGGCCGTCGAAAAGCAGTGCGGCCGGCCAGACCCACACCAGGCTCCCGAGAATGACAAGCATGCCGCCGAATTTCTCCAGGAGGGTGAATCCGTTCTCTCCGAAG
>JANTFG010000207.1 GCA_024763555.1 Thermoanaerobaculales bacterium | reverse complement strand
CAATGAACGTGCGGATCAACCTTCAGGATATGGCTGGGGATTCCGAGGCGGCGGCCATGCTGGAACGCGCTGAGGTGGCGCTGGCGAAGACCTCTCGCGCTGCCGACGAGCTGGTGGCGGGGGTCTGGCAAAAACTCGGCCTGTGAGGTTCAGGGAAGGCCTGCGGGTCTGCTAGTATTCCAACGGAGGTTGAGCAAGCATGGAAGCGATTTCTCAGATGGGCTCCGTTTCGAATCCTGAAGTACGGGTGTCTCTTCCCGGAATTCTTGCAGCACGATTCCTGGTTCCGGCTTATTTTTTCCTCGGCGCCCTGTTTAAACTCATGGATGGGAGTCCATCGAATCTTCCGGCGGCCCTGATCAAGTTGGCCGGCTGGGCTGAGATTGATCTTCTCTACCTGCTCCGACTCTCGATCGGAATTGAACTGGCGGTGGCCGGTGTGATGATCATCCTGCCCCGTCTGGCGCGGCCTGTGGGTCTCATGCTCCTCGGTATTTTTCTGCCGGTGCTGGTGGGTGATCTCATGCTGGGCGCCTCAAGCTGCGGCTGTTTTGGCGCCGTTTCCATTCCCCCGTGGGTCACGCTGATCATGGATGGGGGCCTTTTTATCCTCCTGTTGGTTTTCGGAGGGAAGGACTCTCGCCTGGAATGGCGGCCGGAGCTTTCGAGCGCACGGGTCCTGCTGGCGGGCCTCTGGACGGTCGCTGTCTTCATGCTCGGCTTTTATGCCGGAACTGCCCCCGCAGTATCGCCCGGAGAGAGCGGCAGTGAACAGTCGGTTCTGAATTCTCTTCCCTCGGAAGGCTACTATCTCCCGGAATACTCGAGCTGGATCGGAAAGAAGTGGAGTGAGATTTCTTTGAGTCACTGGATTGAGGGGATGCCGTCGGAGTGGGGTCATGGTGAGGAGTACATTCTCCTGTATCGGAAGGACTGCGAGCACTGTCATGCACTGATGGAGGTGTATTTTTCAGATGTTCTCCCGGCGCCGGTGCTGGCCGTGGCGGTTCCCGAGAAAGACGGTTTTCCGACCGAAAATCTGCAGCCTTTCGTCTGTGGTGAATGCCAGCCGGCTCAGTTGCCCTCAGGCATCGACTGGTTCTTCCAGACGCCGGTCGTCATCCGTCTTGAAGATGGTGTCGTCGACTGTGCCGCGGAGGTCAGCGTGGAGAATCCGCAGTGTATCGGATTCTGAAGCAGCCCGGGATGCGGAGGCTCTATTTTCCGGATTTTCTCGAAATTGAGAGCGATCGCTCCCTTCGGTTGAAAAAAGTCAGGGATTTCCCCGGTTGTGTTATTAGTTTGTGGTATAGTTACCTCGCTTCTCACGGCGCAGGGCCGTGAAAAAATCCAGAAGCGATAAGTGGAGGTTGATGATGAGAAGATATGTTTCCCCGGCTTTGGTGGTCCTGCTTGTGGCTGGTCTGACCCTGACCGGCTGTGCCACGAAAACCTTCGTGCAGGAGCAGGTGAACGCCAGCGAACAGAGATCCAACGCCAAGGTCGCCGAGGTCCAGACCTCGGTTGAGACCAACCAGAAGGCCATTTCCAATGTCGAGCAGAAGACTGCCGCGCTGGAGACCGAGGTCAAGAAGCTCTCCGCGACGGCTCAGGATGCCCTGACCCGCGCCGAAGAGGCCAACAAACTCGCCAAGGGCAAATTCCTCTACGAGGTCACCCTGACCGACAGCGACGTCAAGTTCGGTTTCAACAAGTACATGCTTTCCGACGAAGCCAAGGCCGCCCTTGACGGTTTTGCCGCCAAGATCAAGCAGTCCAACAAAAACGTCTACATCGAAATCCAGGGCCACACCGACAACATCGGCACCGAGAAGGTCAACCTCGAGCTTGGATACAAGCGCGCCGAGCAGGTGATGCGTTACCTCAACATGGAACATGGCTTCCCGCTTCATCGCATGAACGTCATTTCCTATGGTGAGTACAAGCCCATTGCGGACAATAACTCCAAGGACGGTCGCGCCCAGAATCGTCGCGTCACCATGGTGGTGATGGAGTAGTCCTGCTGATTGAGCAGATCAAGGCCCGGACCTCTTAAGGTTCGGGCTTTTTTGTATCTGGAGCCTGTGGTAGGGTTTCAGGACTTCAGAGCCGGGAAATCCCGCTGAGTGCAGGTCCGGTGACGAGGCGAAGGAGGATCGAGGATGGAAAAAAACAGGGAATCGAAATTATTGCCGTCGAACGCATATACCAAGCTGGAACCCGGAGAGGTGTATGAGCCGGTCGTGCCGGCTGGGGACAGCCGCGCGGAGGTAACGGCGTGGTCGATCGGCCTGGGCGTCATCATGGTAATCGTCTTTACCGCGGCATGTTCCTACATGTCTCTCAGGGCGGGGAACGCCATCGAGGCGGCGATTCCGATCGCGATTCTCGCAATCTTCTTCGGAAAGATGAAAAGGGAGCAGAGCACGATCCTGGAGAACGTGATGGTGCAGAGTGTCGGGCAGGCTGCGGGAGTCATTGCCGCCGGCGCTACATTCGTGATTCCTGCGCTGTATATCAACCAGCTTGAGGTCTCCTGGTGGCAGATTTTTCTGGCCTGTCTCATCGGCGGCGCTCTCGGAACCGTGCTGATTATTCCTTTGCGGAAGTACTTTGTCAGAGATCTTCACGGAGAGCTTCCTTTTCCCGAGGCTACGGCGATCAATAACATTCTCGTGACAGGTGAGAGCTCAGCAGGCGGAGCGGGGAAGATTCTCCTGATGTCCTTCGCTCTGGGCGCGCTCTTTGATTTTTCCATTGAGGGTCTTCATCTCTGGAACGCAAACCTCTCAAGTGTGACCCTGCTCGGGATCGGCGGGGATATCCGGATGGAGGTCGGGATTTCGGCACTGGCCGCTCTCTTTGGTCTGGGTTATATCATCGGGATTCGTTATGCCTCGATCATTGCCTCCGGTTCGGTGTTGGCGGTGATGGTGATGGTCCCCCTGGTCTATTTCTTCGGGAGCCAGATCGGCCAGTTCAGCTATGCGGGCACCACCTACGATGTTGCGGCCATGAATTCCAGTCAGATCTTCGGCGCCTTCATCAAGCCGATCGGAATCGGGGCGATTGCCCTCTCCGGGCTCGTCGGGATTCTCCGGATGTGGAAGATCGTTGCGGGATCCATCACCCTGGGTTTCAAGGCCATTTCGGGCGGAGGAGAAAACCAGGATGAGGTCGAGAGAACCCAGCGGGACATGTCTCCCAAGAATGTCCTGATGATCCAGATTCTCAGCACCATCGCAATGGGTCTGCTCTTCTTCGGCGTCGCTATGGTCACACCGGCCGGCGCCGGTGAGGCGGCCTTTGGTATCGGGGCGAGCATCAAGTTCGGCCTGGTCGGGATGATCGTCGGATTTCTGCTGTCCTTCCTTTTCACGCCGGTTGCGGCTCAGGCAATCGCGATTGTTGGTGTCAACCCGGTTTCGGGGATGACGCTGATCACGGTGGTCCTGGCCATCGCCTGCATGATCATTGTCGGACTCAAAGGGTCGGCCGGCATGATCATCGCACTGGTCATCGGGACGGCCGTCTGTACTGCTCTCTCGACATCCGGTGCGCTGATCACGGACTTTAAGATCGGTTACTGGCTTGGTTCGACGCCGCGAAACCAGGAGCGCTGGAAATTCCTGGGACTTGTTGTGGCCTCACTCGTTGTGGCGGTTGTCGTTCCCCTGATGGATTCAGCCTATCACTTCGTTATTCCGGATCCCGCGACCGGCGTGATGGTGTCCAACGAGCAGGCCCTGCCGGCGCCTCAGGCCAACATGCTGGCGGCCGTCAGCCGGGGGCTGATGGAAGACCCGGCAAACCAGCCCTGGCTCCTCTATGGCCTCGGTGGTGTTGTGGCGCTGATGCTACTGATGGCCGGAGTTCCGATGCTGGCTTTTGCCCTTGGAATGTATCTGCCGATGGCGATCAACGCCTCGGTCCTTGCGGGGGCGGTGGTCGCCTGGCTGGTCTCAAAGACCGGGGGATCCGAGGAGGTCCGGGAGGCCCGCGCGGAACAGGGCATCCTGATCGCCTCCGGACTGATGGCCGGCGCCGCGATTTTCGGTATCATTTCGGCCGTTTTACGAGTTCCGGATCTGGGGGCCGCGATTCAATATTGCAGTGTCGGTGTCGACTTCAAGATGGTCAACGGTCAGCTCGTGGAGCATGCCCAAGAGTGGTTCGAGGGCTTCCAGGGGCAAGGGATCGGCCTGATCATGTTCGTTCTGCTCGGGTTTGCCTGTTTCCTTCTGGCCCGCCTTGGTGCCCGCTGGTACCTTGAGGGCGAGAAAAATTAGAGTTTTTTGAAAGTTTTCGCCTTCTGGGTCTTGTTTCCAAGGCCCGGAGGCTTTAACGTATCAATCCCGGTCGGGCCGTTAGCTCAGTTGGTAGAGCATCGGACTTTTAATCCGGTGGTCGGCGGTTCGAGTCCGCCACGGCTCACCACTTATTCTAAAGGACTTAGCCCCGGAATTTCCGGGGCTTTTTCTCTTTTGGAAGGAAAGATGGCAGTGGTATGCGATGGCGCCGGAAAGGATCCCCCCGGAGAAGCTATTCTGTCTCGAGCGGCTCTCTCAACAGAGGTGCTATGCCTTCCATCGTGATCTCCGGCTGGGGGTAAGGTGGGCCGTTTCCGACGACGATGCCACCTACGAGAAGCTGCTCCATCCCTGCTGAGCTGATTCTGAGATCATAGACGCCGGGTAGCAGCATTCGATGGAAATCTCCGACGTCCGGATCGGTGAAGACGGTCGAGACTGGATCGTCATGGTTGAGTACTTCAATGCGGGCGGGGAGGGGGCGATCTCCTGTATCCCGGATCATCCCATGGATGCCCCTCTGTGCCTGGCCCACGAAATCAACCAGGGCGCGACGCTGGCTCTGCCAGAGCCCCTCGAGTTCAGCGGAAGGGAGTTGTTTTTCGTGGGATATTTCGACCGTGACCTCCCGGCCATGGCGGAATGAGGTCATCCAGTCCTGCCTGCCTCCTGCGACGGAATACCAGTCCGCGCCTTTTGTAACCCCCGGCATCGGGCAGGTCTCGCCGGTACAGCGGCTCGTGAAACAGTCATCCATATAGCCCGCCGGTCCATCCTCCTGGGCATCAAGGGCCCAGTCGGAGCTGATTTCAGCGAACCACTGATCATCCGGATGGAGCGCGCAGGTGGAATCCCAGGGATAGTTGACGACCTCGGCGCCTGCGTGGAGATTGGCGGACAGCACGAAACTGTGGAGAGATGCGAAGTGCATCATCTCCAGGGTCTCCACGGCCCAGGGCTGCCCGTAAGGAAAGGGCCCCGCGACGAAATCCGGGTAGTTTCGGTTGGGATCAATCCCGGAGATCTCACCCGATGGAGTGCTCAGGTATCGGATGGCGCCCGCGACGGTCTCATCTCCGCCGAAGTAGGTCCCGTCCGGGTTGGCCAGGGGATTGATCCAGATTTCAGTCGAGTCGATCAATTTCGTCAGTGCGGGATCCTCATCCGGATTGGCGACGAGGGTCCAGGCCAGGCGAAGCAGGAGGATGTATCCACCGAGTTCATCGCCGTGCATTGTCGAAGTCAGAAAAATCTCCGGCTCCGCCTCCTCTGAATCCGGATTATCCGTGATTTTCAGGGCGAGAATCTCGTGGGGCCGGAGCTGGTTGCTGGAGGCGCCGAGGCTTTCCAGCCGACACACCTCCGGGTGCTGGTCGGCCATCTGATGCATGATATCGACATACTGGGAGTAGGTGGGATAGCAATTCCACGCGGGCTCGGTCGCCTCCGCCCAGCCCTCGGGACACATCTGAAGCTCCGAGATCTTTGGTCGGGGAAGAATGCTGTAGACGAAACCGGCCATCCGGAGTCTCTCCAGATCCCGGTCGAGGAGAGTTCCGTAGACCACATGATCCTCCACGCGGTCAATGGCCATGATCGTTTCGAGTTTCTCGAGGGAGGCATCCTCAGGCAGGACGACCCTGATGTCAAGCTGATCGAGGGCCGGGACGCTGCCGGCCGAGAGGAGCAGGAAGGCGAGAACAAGACCGGAAAGGAGGCTTCGCATCGGAGTATTGTAGTGGATGAAGGGGGAAAGATACCGGACTTTGCCTTTGGATCTCCTGTAAGGAATAAGAGCGGGAGTGAGAATGCGTGAGTCGGAGCGGCGAGCCGGAACCGCTTTCGGAGCCGGGTCCGAAGCCCGAGACCCGAAACTGGGCCGGCAGGATCACCGCCGAAGTGCTCGGACCGACCCACGACCGCATCGGTTTCGGTCACGGCCCCCTTGCTCCGGCTCGGGTTACCAAGGTTGTGCTCGGCCCAGGTATTCCGCTCAAAGAACCACGATCCCACCGGCTCCGGATGCGGCTCCTGCTCCCGTTCCGGCTCCTGGCCCTGCCCCGGTTCCGGCCCTCCGCTCCGGCCACGGTTTCGGTTCCTGCTCCCGCTCCCGCTCCGGCCCTGCCTTTGGACCCCGGCATGGGACTGAGAAAGCCTCAAAGCGAGAGGGCCTGTGGAATTGCCGGGTCTGCCGGGGGCTATGGACGCCTATGGAAA
>JANTFG010000206.1 GCA_024763555.1 Thermoanaerobaculales bacterium | reverse complement strand
ATTGAGGGGAATCGGAGGCGTAGCCTTGCCTACGTTGAGAATTTCCAGATTGAGCCCGAGCCGAAGATGTGGTGCAGATGGGATGCGAAAAGCGGAAATAATTTTTTCGCGGGCCCTAAGGTACAACTGCGGCGCCGGACCCTTTCCGGTCGCTTCTCAATCTTCCCAGCGATGTTTCAGGCGGATCAGGCCGAAGTCATAGCCCTGTTCCCGGATGCTGAATGCCTCGGGAATGATCCTGGTGTCGTAGACATGGAGACAGTCTTCGGCCAGAAGGTAGACGTAGATCTTGAAGCTCCCCTTGGCCAATGGGAGTTCCGGGATGACAAAGCGAGCCCGGTACTGGGTTTTTCCCCTCCAGGGCGCCCGGCCCGAATTCCGACTGAGACAGGAGGCGACCTCCACTTCGTCCGGCCGATTGATTCCGATGCCGAGGTGAAATTCTCTCTCCGGATCCTCGCTGCTCCAGGAGATTTCCAGCTCCAGCCGGGAACCGTAGTCGTGGACCGGACCGCTCAGGAGACGGATCTCACCGAATCGGGCCGGGGAATCGGCCTCGAGGGCCACGACCGGCGATTCGGGCGCCTGGCGTTCCAGGAGGTAGCGTTCGTAGGCGCTGACGACCTCCTGAACAGGGCCGAGTGCCTGGATTCTGCCGTTTTTAAGCCATAAAGCCCGGTGACAGAAAGAGGACACGTAATACATCGCGTGGGAACAGAAGAGAATCGTTCCTCCCCGGTCGACGAAGCGGTTGATGTGGTCCATGCATTTCTTCTGAAAATAGCCGTCTCCGACCGAGAGCGCTTCATCGACAATCAGAACCTCAGGTTCGACCTGGGTCGCAATGGCGAATGCCAGCCGCATGGCCATTCCCGTCGAATAGGTCTTGACCGGCTGGTCGATATAGTCTCCCAGCTCGGAGAAATCCAGGATTGCCGGGCTCTTTTCGAGGATTTCCTCCCGGGACAGGCCCAGCATCGCCGCGTTCAGGGCAATATTCTGGCGGCCCGTGAATTCCGGATGGAAGGCCGAACCCAGCTCCAGGATCGAGGCCAGAGGTTTCTCAACCGCCATCGTACCTCTGGTTGGCGCGGTCACGCCCGCGAGGATCTTCAATAGCGTACTCTTACCGGCGCCGTTTTCGCCGATGATGCCCAGTCCCTCGCCCCGTGCGATCTCAAAGCTGACGTTCTCAAGCGCGGAAAAGGCCTGGTGGCGGGGTCGCCGGAGGAGGGCTTCGATCAGGCGGTCCACCGGTCGCGCATAGGCGCGGTAGATCTTGGAGAGGCCCTCAACCCGGACGACGGCATCTCTCATCAGATCTCGTCCGCAAAGGCCGGCCTGAGACGGTTGAATAACCAGAGACCGGCGCCCAGTGCCAGAACGGCGCTGAGGATCAGGGGCATCAGGAAAGACAGGCTCGGCAGGGAGCCGCCCAGGAAGGCCTCCCGGTAGAGGGTGACGAGGACGGTCAGGGGATTGAGTTCCAGCAGGGGCTGGAGCTGAAGCGGAACCAGGCCCATCGGATAGACGATGGGAGTGAGGTAGAACCATCCCATCATGATCATCGCAATGATCTGGGAGGTGTCCCGGAAAAAGACGTGGAAGGCGCCGGCGGCCAGGCCCAGGCCGACGGTCAGAGCAATCTGGAGAGGAACGGCGATCAGCAGGATCCAGAGTCCCGCGATGTTGAACTGGCCGGTGAATGCGAGAACGAGGAAGAAGAGCCCGGCCGCGATGGCCTCGTGCAGCAGGGCCGCCAGGACAACTGCGAAGATGAGCAGCTCGGAGGGAAAGGACATCTTCTTGACCAGACCGGCGCTGTCGATGATGGCCGTGGTCGCCCGGGTAATGCCCTCCTGCATCGCCATCCATGGAAGCAGGCCGCAAAAGAGGAAGATCGCGAAATTCGAGGTTCGTTCCCCGATGCCCGGGGAGATCCTCATGACGGTAGAAAACAGAAAGGTGAAGAGCGAAAGCATCCACAGGGGCTGCACGAAGGACCAGAGGAAACCCAGGATGGACCCGGCATAGCGACCGCGGAAATCGCGCCGTGTGAATTCACCGAGAAGGAAGATCGAGTGCCTCAACATCGTCCGGAGCGGAAGTGTAGCAGTTTCCGGAATCTGATGCGCCGGGCCGCCGGGTGGTCTATTATGTGCGGGATTTCGTGGTGGAGGTCGAGGATGAAGATTCGAATCGGGGTGCTTCTTGCGATGTGTGTAATGCTTGCGGCTTGGCCCATCCGGGCTGATGAAGCCCGGGGTGGGGCGAGCGGACGGGCCGGCGGGGAGAATCTCTGGCTCAGTCGGGGGATCGGGGGCGGCGGCGCCCTGTATTCTCCGGCATTCAGTCCCTTTGATGCCTCGGAAATCTACCTGGTTACCGATATGTCAGCCGTCTATCACACGAAGGACCTCGGACGCAGCTGGGAGATGCTGGATTTCCCCCAACTCATGGGAGGTATCGAATCGGATATCCGCTTCACTTCGGATCCTCAGATTCTCTACGCGATCCGACTGGCTGAAGATCTCCGTACTCCGGTCAGGAGTACGGACGGCGGCGCGACCTGGTCCGCCCTGGCCTCCGATCCCACATCGGGAGAGACCTACACGCTCTGGGCGGATCCCGCATCGACGAGCCGGCTCCTCGTGGCCTCCTACAGTGTCCTCTATCTCTCGTCGGATGGGGGCTTGAGTTTTCATCAGGTCTATACGGCGGATGATCTTCACATCGCGGGCGCATTTTTCGACGGGGATACGATCTATGTCGGAAGCCGGGCAGGGCTTCTGATTTCCACAGACGGCGGGGCGACGATGAGCCTTTCTGCGGCCGGAGGGATCCCCTCGGACGAGGCGATGGTCTCCTTTGCCGGCGCAAAGGAGGGCGGAGTGACCCGTCTCTGGTGTGTGACCCTCGGCAGCGGAGATGTCTGGCCCCTGATCACGGGATCTGAGATGAGCAGCTTCCAGGGGATCTACCGGCTTGACACGGGCGACGGCACCTGGACCTCCATTACCAGCGGGATCGGAGCGGATGACAGGCCCTTTTTCATCGCGGCCTCTCCCTCTGATATCGATACCGTCTGGCTCGCCGGGGGAAATCCTTCGACCTCGTCGCCGATCGTCTACCGCTCGGTCAACGGGGGCGGCGCATGGACCCCGGTTCTCCTGACGCAGAATAATGCGAACGTGGCGACCGGCTGGGCCGGATATCACGGAGATACCGACTGGTGGTGGGGTGAATATGCGCTGGGCTTTGCCGTCTCCCCGACCGATCCCGATCGGGCGATTCTCTCCGATCTCGGTTTCGCACACCTGAGCACCGACGGGGGGGCCACCTGGCGCCAGGCTTATGTCAGCGCCGATGACGAAAACCCGGCCGGGGCGCCGACACCGAAGGACCTCGCCTATCACGGAATCGGGCTTGAAGACACTTCTTCGTGGTGGCTGAGCTGGACCGACTCCCAGTCCATTCTGGCTTCCCTGACGGATATCCGGGGTATTCGTTCGGAGGACGGCGGCCGGTCCTGGATCTCCGGTTTCAGCTTTGGTCTTCCCCACAACAGCACCTACATGATGATCAGCGACCCCTCGGACGGAAAGATCTACGGGGCCACATCCTCCGTGCATGATCTCTACCAGTCGACCTTCCTCGCCGACAGCCGGATTGATGGGGGAGATGGGGCCCTCATCGTCTCCAGCGACGGTGGACAGAGCTTCTCCATCCTCCATGATTTCGGTCATCCGGTCGTCTGGCTGGCCCTGGATTCCAGTGATTCTGACACCCTCTACGCCTCGGTCGTCCACTCCACGCAGGGCGGGATCTACGTCACCCATCAGCTCAGCCAGGGAGCCTCGGCGAGCTGGAGCCGCCTGGGAACCCCTCC
This sequence comes from Thermoanaerobaculales bacterium, assembly GCA_024763555.1. GTDB lineage: Bacteria > Acidobacteriota > Thermoanaerobaculia > Thermoanaerobaculales > Sulfomarinibacteraceae > JANTFG01. Next base: position 2,710 of record JANTFG010000206.1, on the reverse strand, counting down.
GCGCACCGAGGGGCACCCCTATACGGTCACGGTCCTGGATGACGGGAGCCTGGTCTGCAGCTATTCCGGGCGCCGGGACGCCTCGGGCGCCTTCACGACTTCTTCGGGTGTTTTCCTCAGCAGCGACGGAGGCGCCTCCTGGAGCGATCGCTCGGATGCGGGCATGCTGCGCTGGACGAAGGATCTCGTCATCGATCCCCACGATTCGGCGCAGAATACCTTCTACGCGGCGGTCTTTTCCCACTGGGGCGCCTCTCCGAACGAGGTCGGAGGCATCTATCGATCCACCGATCGCGGTCTTCACTGGAGCCGCATCAGCGATCTCTACCGGGCTGAGAGCATCCTCATCGATCCGCAGGATGCAGATCGTGCCTGGGTGACGACAGAGGCCTCCGGTCTGTGGTACAGCGAGAACTTCTCAGATCCGACCCCGGTTTTCCAGAGGGACGAGGATTTTCCCTTCTCGCACCCGACGCGGGTTTTCCTGAATCCTTTCAGAATTTCTCAGCTCTGGGTGACGAGCTTTGGCGGCGGTCTCTGGACTCGCGAGCTTCCGATCTTCAGGGATGGTTTTGAGGCCGGAAATCTCGCGGCCTGGTCGGCGGTGGTCGGGACGCTCTGAGGGCCCGCGCAAAAATAACTTCGGCTTTTCGCATCCCAGCTACACTGCATCTTCGACTTTTCCTCAATCGCGAAATACTCAACGTAGGGACGGCTACGCCTCGGATTTCGCTCAATCGGAAAAGCCAAATTTAGCCCATCTGGGCGCGTAAATCTGGAAGCTATTTTTGCGCGAGCCCTGAGTGAGGCCGGAGCGGGCGTCGGCTCAGCCCCCGGTTGTCCAGTCCCAGTCCTCCAGATTTCCACTCTCGAAGTCCGAGCGATGGATGATCTCAGTCGGCGAGTTTTCCGCCGCTGAGGCTGAGGGTCGGGAAGCTGCCGTTGCAGCCCGAGAGATCCTGCTGGGGATCGGTCGAGGAGGGGAAATCGGATCCGACGGCTGCAAGGGTCCCGCTGAGGCTTTGTCCGTGATCGACACTGAGGCTGAGGGTCCATCTGATGTCTCCGCCGCCGCTGTAGCTGTCGGTGAAGCTGACGCCGTCTTCCAGCTCCGCCAGATCGGCCGGGACAAAGGCGCCGCCCCACTGGAACTGCAGGGGGCAGTCGGAGACTCCGTCGTTGTCCCCGTCCTTTTCCCAGTTGACATAGCTGCCGCTCAGGGCATCGATCGTCCCGCCGGTGATGTGCAGGCTTCCGCCTCCCGTCGAAGCCTCGCTGTCCTTCAGCGAGAATTCGTAGCTGCCATCCGAAGGGAGGGCGGGCTTGAGGGAGGATTCCAGGGTTGTCGGATCGGTTGAGGCGTTGTCGACCTTCGAAGCGCCGATGACGGCCGCTCCCGCAGAGACCCTGACATGCAGGGTGCCGGCATCGAAGTTGCCGCTTCCAAGCAGGGTGTTGGCCTTCTGGAGAAATGGCTCCCAGGGGCGGAGCGTCTTTGTGGCTGTGGCGATTTCGCTTCCATCCGGCGAGCGAAGGGAAAGGGAGAGAGTTGCTCCCTCATTAGTGGCGCAGCCGTAGATATTGGTGCGGAAGCTGTCGTTATAGGCCAGGCCGACCGTATCCGAGCTCTCGGAGGCTGCGGTTGCGGCTTCAACCGGCACGCCCTCGAATCCCTGCCCGAAGGTCTGATCGCCTGAGGCGCTGTAGATCCTGGAGTTGACCAGGACTTCGTGATCAGCCCTGATCCGAAAGGCGCCTCCCGCAGAGGACAGGCCGAAAGCCGAAAGGACGACATCCTCCAGGTTGAGGGTCTCGCCGGGAGACAGGGAATAATCCGCATGGGCCGGTGCAGGATTCTCATGATCACGGACAAGCCAGGAGATGCTGACGGCTGTTATCTCTGTGCCCGGGTTCATGACATAAAGGTCGGTGACCCAGCCGCCGCCCCGGCCGGCGGCGGGAACGATGAGATCTCTTCCGGTCATGAGGCTCTGGCCCGGGTGGGCAGTGAGGAGAAAAAGGATGCCGATCAGCAGGACTTTCTTCATTGAGCACTCCACGGTGATTCCCACAAACGGGAAAGGTTCGCAAGGGCGACCAAACGGGAGAATAGCCGATCGAGGGCGGGGGAGCAAACCAAAGTGGGCCTGGGTTCATTGAGAGGTGGCCTGGTTTGAGGCGAAGCGGTCCAGTGGAGACGGCCGCTTCACGGCCTGCCTGTGCGAGCGGAAGGCGTCGCCCAAAGAGGAAGGGGCATTTTCACGCAAAGTCCGCAAAGGTCGCAAAGGCCCACCCGCTCAAAGACCTGTAAGCAGAACACATTTTCACGCAGAGTACGCGGAGGACGGGGAGGCAGGATTGGCGCCTCCTGGTATTTGTCCCAGACTTCTTCTCCCTTACAATGGATCTTCGAGGTCCCGCGGGCTTCCTGTCCCCGGGTCGGAAGGAGCCATGATGTGTGACAATTCGCTGGTGATGGAAGCCTGTCAGGAAATTCCGGAGGGTTCTCCGGCCCTGGATGACCATGAGATCGGACATCTGCTCTCCCATGTCGATGAATGGGAACTGATCGACGGCGCCATTGAAAAGACCCTGGCCTTCGAGAATTTCTTCCAGACCATGGCCTTCGTCAACGCGGTGGCCTGGGTGTGCCACCGGGAGAATCACCATCCGGAGCTTTTCATCGGGCGGGATCGCTGTACCCTGCGCT
>JANTFG010000205.1 GCA_024763555.1 Thermoanaerobaculales bacterium | reverse complement strand
CATTTTGACAGCAGAAGACCGGAGGTCGAAGACGACCCAGAGTGATTTGGGCGAAGTTTCCGCATGGTAGCCGAAACGAATCGCCTTCAACTCGGGGGAGTCAACACTGATTTCGAGCGGGTGGAAGGGCGCCCGGATCCCATTGATACGCAGCAGGTATCGAGGTGGATTGTCGAGACCTCCTCCTCCGAGTCGTTTTGTACTGAGTATTCCGTTGGCCCGGATACGGACCCTGGTTCCCTGCGGCTCCGCTCTCCATGCGACATCGAGGACTTCGGTGGCCGCCGCTTGCTCTTGGTTTGCAGGCGTCCCCTCTGTTTCAGTCTCCGGCGGCGCCGGGTTCGCTTCTCTTTGGGGAGGGAAATCCTCCGGTGGAGTTCTCTCCTCCGGCTTGGGCGACGGAGGCGTCGGCTCCTCAATCTGATGACTCATCTGCTCCCCGGGCTTCTGCGTTTGGGTACCCGCCGCTGTCTCGGCTTCAGTTTCCTTCAGTTCCGTTTCCGTCCCTGCGTCAGTCCTTGTCCCCGAGGGCGGCTCTTCAGCTGCAGGGATAGCGACTTCGACAGTCTTTTCACCGGTGAAGCCCTGGATCGCCTCCAAAATGGTCTGGGAGTAATTCTGCCAGAGCCACCAGCCCCCGCCCCCGATGGCAGCAAGGAGCACAATGATCCCGATGCTCTTGAAGGGTCCGCGGCGTCGAGGTTTCTCCGCGCTGGAAACTTCGATGTTGCCGTAATCATCGATCACAACATCAAGGTTGGGTGAGGAGGGGACCCGGAGTGTGGACTCGGATTCCTCTTCAGCCTCTTCCGCCATGATGACAACGTCCATAGGCTGTGATTTCGCGATCGGTGGCCAAACAGGAGGCTCTTCGTGATGTTCCTGAGTGTGCGGCTCAGCTTCCGGGGGCATTTCGATATTCTGCGATTGATTCCGCTCAGGAGTTAAGTTTCCTTCCTGAGAAGGCTTTTCGGAAGGACCGACAGGCTCTTCGGGAGGGAGATCGGGTGGGCTTTGCTCTTCCTCTTCAACGATTTCTGTGGGCGCTGCGCTGGCGGCTTCGGCCGAAGTTTCGTCCAAAGTCTGCTCCCGACCCTCCGGCGTCCTCTCGATTTCTCCCGGGACCTCGTCAATCTCTGGGAGAAAGTCTTCCTCCTGTGTCAGCTGCCGCGACTCCAGATCGGTGTCGCTGCCGATATCCAAAGATGGCGGTGCGCTCGGAACAGGCCTTCCTCCTTTGTCTTCCTTCCCGGTTGTTGCTTCCTCGAGAGTGGGTTCCGGCACGGAGTCGCCGGGCAACGGAGACTCGGATTTCGGCAAGGCCTGATCCGGCGTCTCTTCCGGAAAGGGCAGTTCCTCTTCCCGGGCAGGCGCCGATGTCTCCGTCACGGCCTGCTTTGCCGGCCGCTTGCTGTCCTCGCGAACCTGGAATTCGTATTTCGGTCTTTGCCTCGATTCGATTTTCGGGGTGGGAAGTTCCGCTTCAGAGGAAGGCCGGGTCAGATCAAAGGGGCGGCCGCCCCTCTCCTGTTGTGTCTGGACCATCCGTTCGACCAGTTCGCGTCCCTGCTCGCTCAGGGTTGCGAATCCCAGGGCCGTGCCGGGGAGCTCCCCTTCCCTGCACTCATTTTCGGTCCGGATCCAGATGACGACCCCGACGCCCTCGACCAGCACAAAATCGCCGGGAAGCATGATCTTGAATCGGAGTACGTCCGAAGGGGCCAGTCCGGTTTCCCCTTTGAGAAAGAAACCCTCTCCGGCCAGATAGGGCCCCAGTTCATTCTGAAGTTCTCGGAGGCTTTCATAGCGGAGTTCGACGCATTGGAGTCCGTCGTCGCCGTTGATGATCGTCATATCCCGTTCCTCTCCTGGACTCCCATAGGATAGCAGGGATAGGTACCGGGATAGAACGAGCTTGAAAGAAAGGATACCTGTCCGACTGCTGAAGGCGGCTTCCTTTGATGGTCTCTAATATTGTAATATATCCACATTTGCATAGCCTTGACAATGAGAGAAAGAGTACGTATCATACGCGCGAAGCTGGGCTAAGTGGCTTGGGTTCATGGTTTTATATATTGTGTGTTTCTTCACAAGCAGTAGAGCGGGAGGTTCTCATGCATCGCAATCGTTGGTTTATCGCATTATTGATCTTTGGAATTCTCGGTATCGGTTTTGCCGATACGGCCATGGCCAAGAGAAAAAAGAAAAAGGGTCCGGACGGAAGGGCTCTCTATAAGGAGTACTGTAAACCCTGCCACATGGCGGACTCCGACAACGGCGAATACACGCCGATGAGCTATATCCAGGACCAGTGGACCCGCTTCTTCGACGAGCAGTACGAAGAGACCCACAAGGATGTCTTGGATCCCAATCACGACAATAAGCCGGTGACGGAAGCGATTTCCGACGACCAGCTTCAATCCATTCGCGATTTCGCCATCAACGCGGCGGCGGACTCCGAACATCCCATGACCTGCGGCTGATCGCAGCACGATTACAGGAGGAGATCATGATTCGAAGGACCCTCAGTATTTTGACCGTCCTGGCCCTTTTTGTCGGGGGCGCTAACTTTGTCATGTCGGCCGAGATGAGCCAGGCCGACCAGATCGCCAAACTCAAGAAACAGGTCAAGCGCCTGGAAAAACGGGTGATGAAGAACGAGCGCAAGACGGCGCTGGATCGCATCAACTTCAGCGGTGATTATCGTTTTGAGGCCCACAGCATCGACGGTGATATCCCGGCGCATTTTGACGGCATGAACCTGCAGAAGTTGATGGTCGACACCATGTTCTACGTTGGTGGAATGGGCCAGATGCCTTCAAGCCTTGACGATGTCAACGGTTTTGTTGCGCAGAACTATGCCCAGTACCTCTACTTCACCAATAACCTGACTTTCGATCAGCTCAAGGGCGCCGTCGGGCAGATGCCGCCTGAGCAGGTCCAGGGCCTGATGCAGTTCCTGATGCCCAATACCTACGTGCCGGGCTACGACTACACGAACGACATCATGTATACCAACCGGCTGCGTCTCAACATGGACGCCAAGGTCGCCGACAATGTCAGCTTCCAGGGTCGTCTTTCCATGTACAAGGTCTGGGGCGATTCCACCGGAATCCAGGTCTTCAACGGCCAGTCCAACTCGATCAACATCGACGGCAACACGGTTGGCGTGCCCAACTCCGATGTTCTCAGAGTCGAGCGGGCATTCTTCACGTGGAAGGACATCGCCGGACTCCCGATCTATCTCTCGATCGGCCGTCGGCCCTCCACCGGTGGGCCCCCGCTGAACTTCCGTCAGGACGAGCCCCGTGGCGGAACACCCATGGGCACCCTGATCGACTTCCAGTTCGACGGCGCCACCTTCGGCTGGCATCTCGGTGAGCACACCACGGCCCGCCTCTGCTACGGCGTGGGCTACGAGTCCGGATTCGGTTCCGGCGACCAGCTCCAGCTGCCCGCCGACCGTCTCAAGGACGCCTCCTTCCTCGGCGTCAATCTCGATGCCTGGAATAGTGATGACATGCTCCTGCAGTTCACCGTTGCCCGTGCCTTCGACGTAACCGACGGCTTCAATGGCCTGGTGGTTCTGCCCAATAATCCGGTGACCGGCGCGGCAATCGGCGCACCGATCCCGATGCGTTTCACCCCTTCGACCAACCTTGGTGATATCGATCTCGCCGGCGTGGTTCTGACCCGTCGAGACGGCCCGGTGGACTGGTTTGTCTCCTACAACTACATGTCCTCGGATCCCAACGATGTGACGACGCCCTTCGGGGGACTCTTCTCGGATCCCTTCGAAACCCCGAAGAGTCAGGACGGCGACATGATCTACCTCGGGGCGATCTATAACTTTGCCAACAACAAGACCAAGCTCGGTCTTGAATACAATCATGGTTCCGAGTACTGGTTCAACTTTTCTCCGGCCCAGGACGACATTATCGCTCCTAAGACCGCGACACGTGGCGATGTCTGGGAGCTCTACCTGCTTCACCGAATCAACAAGCACTTCATGTTCAAATTGGACTATATCGACTACGACTACGATTACTCCGGTTCCGGCTGGCATCTCGGTGCACCCAAACCCCTGGATTCGACGCCGGTGCTCGGTTTCCCCACCTACTCCAGTGCGAAGAAATTCATGCTGGGTATGACGGCCCGCTTCTAAGGAGATTTTTATGTTGAAGAAGACGATTCTCCTGCTCGGGGTTTTCTCGCTTGGAGTCGCCCTTAGCGGTTTTGCCGGGCAGAAGTACTCCCACCAGGAATATTTCGAACACTATGAGGGAACGAAGACCTGCCTGCAGTGTCATGAGGACGAGGCGAAGAGCTTCTTCCATTCCCAGCACTATCAGTGGAAGGCCGCAGCGCCCAACGTCGTGGATTCTCATGGCAAGGAACTGGGCAAGATCAATATGGTCAACGATTTCTGCACGAATCCCGTTCCGAACTGGATCGAAAAGACCCTCAACGACAAGGGAAAGGTCCTGGAACTCGGGTGTTCTAAGTGTCATGCGGGCCGCGGGATGCTGCCCTCATCCGAGATGTCGCAGCAGCAGCTGGAGAACATCGATTGCCTGATCTGCCACGCCCATGGCTACCGCCGCGATCTTTATAAGAACGAGGCGGGCGAATTCGAGTGGAAGCCGATCCTCTGGAAAAATCCCGAGGGGATGGATTCCGTGGCCAAGCGGATCACCAAGCCGACCAAGGTGATGTGTCTCCGCTGCCACGCCGGCTCCGGGGGTGGTCCCAACTTCAAGCGCGGGGATATCGAGTACTACCTCAGCGAGGCGGACTACGATTTCGATATCCACATGGATGTGGACGGCAACGACATGAACTGCATCGACTGTCATGCCGGTGCCGATCATAAGATCCCCGGCCCGGGCGCAGACATCGCCGGAAATGAGATGCCTGAAAAACGCGTGCTCTGCGACAACGAGGAGTGCCACGGGAATGCTCCCCACGAACAGGCCCTGCTCAATACGCATGCCAGGCGGGTCTTCTGTACCGCCTGCCATATTCCGGAATTCGCCAAGGAAGACGCGACCAATATGAAGCGCGACTGGTCTGCGGGCCACTATTCCGAGGCGAAGGGCAAGTACACCTACACCGGTACCTTCGAGAAGAACGTCACACCGGCCTACCACTGGTGGAACGGCAAGGACGTCAACATGCAGGTGGCCGGTGAGGCCGTCAAGACCGATGCCGAAGGCCGGATCATGGTTGCGGTGCCCGTAGGTTCCCGTCAGGATCCCGAGTCCCGGATCTTCGCCTTCAAAAAGTACGAGGCCGTCATGCCCGTACTGAAGGACAAGAGGTGGATTCTCCCGATCCAGACCGGCGACTTCTACAAGACCGGGGACATGGATGCCTCGGTCCGGGAAGCGACTGAGGAGTTCTACGGCATCAAGGATGCCCAGTTCGACTGGATGCCGACGATCCACTACATGGGACTCTTCCACGAAGTCACCCCGGCCTACAGCGCCCTTCGCTGCCTGGATTGTCATGGTCCGGATACGCGTCTGGACTGGAAGGCCCTGGGCTACGACAAGGATCCCCTCGGTGCGATCCTGATGGCGGCTTCGCACTAGTTTCTCATTCCATCTGGATTAAGGCGGATCTTCGGATCCGCCTTTTTTTTGGGACGGTTCCGGTTTCAGAGGACGGGAGGAGGGGAGTATGTCTCTTCAGGCCACGGCGCGGGACAGGGAAGCTGTACGCCCTGCTTTGGATGCGGCCGTGGGTGCCGGTCCGGCGCCCGTCTCCCAATCGGTGTGGGTCCTCTTGCCCTCAACTACTCGGAATCCGTGAAACGAAAGAGTGCCACTCGCTCGTTTGCTCATATTCCGAACTCTCGGATAAAGAGGTTCTAATTGAGACCGTGACTCGATCATGACGATTCGGTGACGCTGTGCCTCTGAAGGGCGGGGATTTCATCTGTAGCTTTTGATCAAGAAAATCAACCGCTTAGCAATTTACATCTTCGAGTTTCAGGATATTGTGAAATTCAGCTCATGACATATTCTTGACAGGATAAATTGAGACGAGTAGATTGTGAATATGGGCACGAGACCATATTTTGCCTGCGCTCCAATCCCCGATCTTTGAGGCAGGATCGGCCGCCCCGGGAGGGTGGCGCCGCTTCAGAGCTTCGTCGGGAGGAGAAGAGTCCTGCCTCAAGATCATTTTTCAGAACATTTGGCCTTTTATCCCAATATTTTTTTGAAAAGGAGGTTGATATGAGACGGAGCATCCTGCCGATGATTCTCGGTATGGTGTGCGCCATCGCCTGGCCCCTCTTCGCGCAAGAGGGACCGAGCTGTGCGGACTGTCACGACGAAGTGGCCGCCGGCATGAAGAACCAGATCCACATGAGGATCAAGTCCTTCGAGGTCTACGGTCGCGAAGTCGGTTGCGTCGGGTGCCATGGGGACGGCACGGCGCATATGGAAGAGGGCGATCCCGCCCTGATTCGGACTTTCCAAAAGGCCGATGACAACCAGGTCTGCATCGAGTGCCACCAGAACAAACAACATCCGGACTGGGCGTCCTCGACGCACGCGATGGAAGGGATCCTCTGTACGGATTGCCATACCATCCATACGCAGTCGAACCCG
>JANTFG010000204.1 GCA_024763555.1 Thermoanaerobaculales bacterium | reverse complement strand
TCGGCGTCGCTTTCGAGGGGCTCGTCCAGCCGGCTACAGAAAACGGCCTGAGAGAGTCTGACCTAAACTGACCGTCCTGGCGGGGAAGGCCACGATGATTGCCCGGCGCTTTCCTCCTTCCTCGATCGACTTCCACGACCCGCAATTTCTACTCCGCGTATTTTATCCTGACCGCTTCAACCAAATTCAGCTCACCAAAGCCAGACCGGTAACATCCGTCAGGCAGGCTCTCGGCCCGGAGAAACTTCCCCCTAAGGAGTTCTGGTCGATCACAGCCGATCAGCTCATCTCCTCGGAGTTCGGGAGCTGACAAAGGACCATCGTGTACTGTCCCCGCTCTCAAATCCGTCCAGAAAGATCGCGGAGTTCCACTCGTAGGCGCCGATATCGGGAGCTGTGTCACGCGCGAAGCCGTCAAGATCATCGAGGGGAGCGCCTGTGGCGTTGCCTGCATCGATGGCGGGACTCCCACTGAGGAGGTGAGCGTTGAAGGCCTGTAAAGATGCGTCCTCGAGCAGGGGATCCTGCAAACACACGACGGCGCCCGAGGGGCAGGGATCTTCTTTGCAGTTCCAGACGAGACTGTTATCGAAAGCGACGGGATCCGAGGTGAGTACGGAGTCGTTCCACCAGTAAAGACAGGTATTTTCTGAAGGTTGAGCCCAGTCGGTATTCCCGGCAAAGAGGGTATTTCTCAGCAGCACCGCCTCCGTCCCGTCGCAGTCGGGGTCCGGATCCGCGCTGTCATCGCAGCCGACTTCAACGAGACAGTCACCCTCGCCCGTGATTGTCGTATTGGTGATACTTGCCGTGCTGCCGCGATGAAGGTCCAGGGCCAGAGAATTGCCGGCGGCACGACAGTTGTCACCTTCACCCACGCCCTGAAAGAGGGGGCAGGAACTGAAAAAAGCGCAGTCCCCGACAAGCAGGGAGTTCTGTACACTGAGCGAACCCGCCACTTTGAGCTGGTTCCCGGCATTGCCTTCGGCGATCAGACGGGTAATCTCGACCGAGGAGTCATCCCGAAGATAGAGCATGTCGACACCATCAGAGGTGTTGTGATGAACATGCAGATCCTCGAGTACCCAATGGCCGCCGGAGGCGCCGGGGGCGAATCCATCTCCGTAACCGCCGGATTGCTGACCCCAGCAACTTGAGGTGATGATCGCGTCGGTCTGCGGATCCTCACCGCAGCCGTTGTAGGCGATTTCCATACCCCGGAAAATGAGATCTCCGGAATTGTCGTCGCCGCCGGAGTCCCAGAGGTCAAAATCCCATCCCGCACTTCCGTTTGCGATGAGATCAACACGCTCGACCGTCCAGTTGTTCAACCGCCCGGCATGGATTCCGATCGATGCCAGACCATGGATCCTGAGATCGAAAAGGTGGACCTCGGAGGAATCCTCAGCAAATATCCCGACCGGAGCCCAATCGCCGAAGGGCGGTGTGTCGCGCTCACAGCGGTCCGTACAAGCATTGCAGGGCAGATCGTCGGGATTGTGCCCTTCGATGCAGGATGAGTGATCGGTGATTTCAAGGCAGCCGAGTTCGAGATGAGAAGAATTGCTCAGATTGAGGATAAACCAGGGCCTCTCGGCGCCCCAGAGTTCGGGCGGAGCACTGCAGCCGGAGTCCCACCCTGCGCCGAGAATGCGCGTGGGTTGTGCTTCGGTGCCTGAAGGGACCGCTGTCATATGGCAGTCCCAGGAGTATGCCTGTTCGCAGGCATCATCGCCCGGGGCGCCGAAACCCATCCGGTAGGAACCCGGGCCGATGATGAGGGTGTCACCCCCGCTCATCAGCGGAGGGCCTCCGGGCGGCAGCACAAAGAAGGGATGGGAAAAGGCGCAGTCCTGCTGGAGGCCTGATCCGGGGTAGGGCGCATCGCTCTGACCGGTGCACTGAGAACTCGTTCCACCATCGACTCGGACATACCAGTTTGTCTCGGCGCCTGCGGCCGCGGCAAACAGCAGGACAAGAAAGGACACACAGAGTGAAGCAGGGTATCTCATGACATACTCCCTCGACAGATCCGACCTCAAGAATATGGGTCCCGGGATCCTCCAGTGCAAGACGAATCTGCGCCCCCTGTTCCCTCATTGAGAGAACAGGCACTTTCGCTGTAAGGCTCTCAATTGAGTTGAGAGCTGGAAAACCGTCGTTGCAAACAGCACTCTCCTACTGGCTTTGAGCGGACCGGGAACCGTCTTTCGTCTTTCCTTTGTCGTCTATCGTTTCCCGTCTTCTCCCCTCACCCTTTACTCCCTTACTCCTCACTCCACGCCGAGCGAAGTCCCGGCGGGTCGTAGGCCCTTCCCGGCAGATGGCCCCGAAAAAGAGCCTCCCCTTCCGATTGTTTGAACCCACCGCCGGTCACGCCGCTACGAATACCTTGAACGCTGTCCTCATCAATTGGCCTTCTCTACTCAGGTGTGGAGTCGCCGGCTCTCCCGAGTCTCTGCCGGAGGAGAGTCGCCACAATTCCAAGCAACAAGGCCAGCAGGCCGATGCCGGAAAACTCGGCGACCCGAAGGATCGGCAGCCGAATGCTGCTCAAGAATCCACATGCCCAGCCCGCTCCCAGCACGCCAAGCGCACCGAGAAAGGTGAGCGCAAAGACCGGGAAGAGCAAAGCCCTCAAAGGCGCCGGAGCCTGGCGCCATGGGCGCTCCGGCGGAAGAATATCCGGCAGCTCTTCGAGTTCTTCCGCCGGCAGAGTCAGGAATGGTCGCCAATATCTCTCGTAGGTGTAGTCGAGATGGCGTCTGCCCCGAGCCCATCCGGATCCACAGGCTTGTCCCCACTTATCCCCGACTCTGCAAAGGTCGACCGAGAAGAGATCGCTGTGCCTCAGGCCGCTTGAGATCTCCGATCTCCTGCGGGCTGAGCCGGTCCGTCCCGCCCTGATTCCCTGAAATCTCCTCAGGTATTGAGACCCCCTCAAGCGACACTCAATTCAACGCCTCCCGGGCCGCCCCTGAAGCCGCCGGTCGCCTTGTATTCATGTGATCAGAGTAGCACGCCCACAGACCATGAGGCATTCCCAGGCGTACCGCCTTGATGCCTGAGGTACTCTGTATCAGACGGCGCTCAGCGCGATTGGGGACTGATTAACCTGGTGCAGAAGTCCGGCCCGAGGAGGATCGGAGAAGGAATGAGCGAAGAAGGGCCGCGCCGCAAACCGGCTTCTGAAGGCGAGATCTTCCAAGAAACGGTCATCCTACAAAAAGATCAACCATCGCTGATGGAATTCAGATGAAGGCCATCGCTTGTTCGGCTTCGAGTGGGAATGAAGTTTCGATCAATGTCGCCTTGGAGCGTGTAAACAAGATCCCGTGCAAAACTGCGGTCGCCGAAATGCCAGGAGTGTACCCAGGCGCCCGGCACATTGGGATCCTCCGGCAGAGATCTGAAATGCCTTCCACAATTGATATTGACAGCCTTAATCGGCGCCTCGTCCGGGAGTCCCACGCGCCCGACGCGAGGGGCGACACCCACTCGTTTGATGTTTGAGAGCTTGAGAACGGAATCGAAGGGGTTCTGGTAGTTCGTCAGGCGAACACAATGACGATAGATGGAGCTGGCCTTCGAGTCAGTCGCCCGCATCGACCTCGCCGACACATCTGCGCCGATGAAGGCCACCTGGCTCACAGTCCAGTTCACAGCGGCGATGTTACGCCGATCGTCGGCATCGTCAAAGGCCTCACGAATAACGTATGCGCCTGTTGAATGCGCCAGAAGATGCACGTTGAACACACAACCTTTCAGCTGGGTCACCGTGAAGAGCCGAATGCAGTCGTCGACAAGCTTGATCGATGTTTTCCTTGCGTCGCTTCGATCTTCAAGATAGTTGAGAGCCACGTTGTTGCTCGGCCAGTCAAAACTCACAATGACACCGGAAAAGCCCTCGGCGGCGAGGATCTTCTTGAGCAGACGATGGCGCTGGATGACGATGGGCGGTTCGTTGTTGTAGCCGTGAATAAAGACAAGTATGTCGCCGCATCTGAGTCCGGTTACCGGGTCGATTTCGCCGTTCTCTCCTTCGACCATCACCTTTCGAACCCAGTCATCACGGTCGATTTTCTGGTCTCGGCTTGGATCGGCGCCCTCCGGAACAGCGAGGAAGCGAGTCTTTCCGGGTTCACTCCCAAAGCCGCCGGGGCCGGTTTTCTTGAGGTTTCGAACAGAGATCACAAAATCAGTCATATTGCCCCCCTTTCCTGTTTGGTATCAGACATATCGGCCATTGAACTCCCAAACCATAATCCTTCGTGCCAATCTCTTATAGACAATCATGAAATATAGGTCCCGCATGCCGACAACGCAAGCAGTTGAGATGGTGTCGCTAGATTTCCAGCAGGTTTCTTGGAGACTCAAAGGGAGATTCTACCATTGGGGGCATAGAACTGCATCAGAGACTTCCCTTACCACCTCCAAGAGACCCGAAGATTCATTTTCCATACTGGGCGCCTATGAGACGTGAGACTTGAACCTGGGAGGATTGGCCAGGATGAACAGTCATCAATGCTGAGATATAGTTGTCACAAAGCAATCGATCATGTCTCGGGTCCTGCCGCTGGGCCCCGGCGCATCGGCTCAATAACACAGCGGCTTCAGGCTTTGCGCTGGGGAGGGAGAGCGCAAGAAAGGAGACGACAATGGAGAACGGGAGATTTCGTCCGGGAGACCTGGTCCGCATTCAAGCCGGAGATGAGGAACTTCAGAGTTTCGATGACGACAAGGACGGCTATGTGGAGGCTGTCGTCGTTCAAACGGAGGATCAAAAGGGCCGGATTGTTGCGGCGGTCGTGTCGGGCGGCGATCAGAAGTTGACCGGAGCCATGCTGCACAAAGCAGGCAATCGATTTGAGATGGTCCCTGGGATTCGCTTCGAGGCAGTCGCTGAGAAGCAAATACGCGCCAGGAAAAAGATCCTTGATGAAGTTCGGAGTTCACTTGCCGCGGAGGCCGAACAGGCCCAGGTCGAGATTGACGAATCGACCTACACCGAAATCGGCAATTACATTCGGCATGAGAAAGTCAACGACCTTCCAGACGAGGAGCTGAGGGCTGTGGGGGTCGGTATCGCGGAAAAAGCGCTTCAAATGGCCCGACAGGACGGCCGTGTCGGCGCAGGCCACATTCGCGAGGCAGTTCTGCAATTATGCTACGACCCTTTCGGCGATTGCTCCGGTGCGGCGGAGAGTATTCTGGAAGGAGGCGATCATGAGTCCGAGAACCAGTGACACCCATCCCTTGACACCCGTCGGAGGCGCCGAAGAGGGGCGGGCCGACGAGATTGAGACATCAGGAGCGTCGACAGAGTCCAACGACGAGACCTCCACTCCGCCGCCGGCCGGTGGCGGCTCTTCTGAAGATTCAGCTGAGCCACCTGAGAGTTCAGAGCAGGACGCAGCTCCCGACCCCCGCACCGAAGACAGCGGACCCGAGCGTCCGCCCACAAGGGCAGGCGCTCGAGAAAAGAAGATCCAAGATTGCCTCAAGCGAGTCGAGACGATCGAGGATCAGATCAGGATTCGCAGCGAGGCAGGCACTCTGACCAAAGAGGACTACACGGAAATCAATAAGCTCATACCGAGTCTCGAAGAGACCCGCCGTGATTTGCGTGCCGGCGAACTTGAGGCTGCCATGTCAAAGCTGTTCAAGGCGGAGCTGCAGTCCGACAAAATTCTGAAGGTACGTGGCTTTCGGCGATTGCTGATTCTTCACCACTTGCCGATTCTCTCGTACTATCTGGTCGTGATCGCCCTTGTTTCGATTCTTGGATTCGATAGACCCATGGAATCGAGGCCCGACGTCTGGGGAGTCCCGGTACTGTTCATCGCGGCAGGCGCCCTCGGTGCCTGTTTTCGCGGGGTGTGGTGGGTTTGTCGCAAGATTACACAGCGCCAGTTTCGGGTCTGGTTCTATGCGCCGTACCTACTGGCACCCGCGATCGGAGCTTTCTTAGGTGCGGTCGTTTTTCTATTGATCCATGCGGGGGCGATGGGCACAAGCGGCGCTGATGGGAAGACGCCGGCCAACACCATCCCGACGCTGCTCGCATTTCTCGCCGGTTTCAGCTGGGAGTGGGCGGAGAGGAGGATGTCTGCTATCACGAAATCCCATTAGGACAAAGGGTGGTAAAAACCGCCCGGAACATCAATGCAGCGTTTTGGTCATTGCTCTCCGATGAGATTGAGTCGGAGGTAGATATTTTCTTTTTCGGATTGACCCTCATCCCGGCCGCAGGATCCCGGATGCTCAGCACCCGACCACCCCAATACGTCAATGAACTTCTGGGTTTCCGGGGCTGAAAGACTGAAAATCCCCTGTAACCGAGTATTTCGTCCCTTACAAGCTCGATCAGGCAGGAGACACCTTGGGATTTCGGCTCGATATTTCCGACACGCTTCGACTGTGTCGTGTATTCCAAATCCGGTTCTCGGCCATCGGCATCGCTTTCGAGGAGCCGGCGGATCTCTCGCTGCTCCTTTCGCGTGCTACCATTCCCCGCCGGAGGTTCTCTGCCCTCGGCTACCTGCTTCAGCAGAACAGGCAGTTTGAAGAGGCGGACCTCCAGTTTGCGAAACTCGCGGAAGGTGAGGACAGGGAGCTTG
>JANTFG010000203.1 GCA_024763555.1 Thermoanaerobaculales bacterium | reverse complement strand
GACGGTTCCGGGAGCCTGGAGATCTCGTCCGATGTACCGGTGTACGTGACTTCGAGAACCTATAACGAAGGCTCGTCGGGGACCTTCGGCCAGTTCCTTGATGGCTATTCGGCGGATGAGGGTATCGGCTCCGGTCAGGAGGTCTTTCTTCCTCAGCTCAGTGAGAACAGTTCCTTCAGGACGAACGTCGGGTTCGTCAACACCTCTCAGGCTGCGGCGGGCGTCGAGCTGAAACTCTACGACTCGGCCGGGACGGAGATCGGATCCGTGACGAAGAACCTCGGCGCCGGTCAGAGTCTTCAGGTCAATCGTCCCTTTTCGAATATCGCTCACCGCAACAACATCAGCGGGGGGCTCGCAAAAGTCAGGACGACCTCCGGATCCGGCGTCATCGCCTACGCTTCGGTCATCGACAACCTGACCAACGATCCGACGACAATCCCGATGAAGGGGAGGGCGGAGCTTGCCGGGGTGCTGGGAACCGTCAAGACCTCGTCGGGAGCTGCGATTTCAGGCGCCACCGTCAGTGCCTCGGGAAGGACGGCGAGCACCAACAGCCAGGGCTACTACGTCCTGGATTCGGTACCCGTCGGCTCAGCTGTGGCCGTGGCCTTCTCCAAGGAGGGCTATGTTCCGACAACCAAGATCCTTCGGGTCGTTGCGGGTGAGACCAACTCCCAGGATGCCGTACTCTTTGCCGCTGAGGCCACAGGAACGATTTCGGCGACGGCGGGAGGCAGTGTCAGCACGAATGACGGGGCCTCGGTGAGCATTCCGCCCAACTCGCTCGTAAATTCTTCAGGGCAGACATTTTCGGGCCAGGCGACCGTGACCCTGACCTCTTTCGATCCCTCGGTTCCGGCCGAACTGGAGGCCTTCCCGGGGAATTTCGAGGGCGTTACGCTGAGCGGCGAGACGGTTGGTATCAACACCTTCGGTTTCGCCGACGTCACGGTCAGCTCAGGATCGGAGAGCCTCCAGCTGGCCGGCGGGGCGACGGCGACTTTAGAAATTCCGATTCCATCGACCCTTCAGGCCGGGGCTCCCGCGACGATCCCCTCCTGGCATTTCGATGAGGATTCCTCGATCTGGTACGAGGAAGGCACCTTCAACAAGGTCAACAACAAGTACAGGACGACCGTGCCCCATTTTTCCATCTGGAACTGTGACGTCGCTGCTCGGCGCTGTTATGTCAACGGGAGGATCGTTGACGGAGACGGGGTTCCGGTCAAAGGCGCCAGAATGAACTTCCGCAGCTTCCGGAGCAATGGCGGCTACGTCGGAAGTGCCGAAACCTCGACGCCGTCCAGCGGCATTTTCCGGGTTCCGGTCGATGCCGATGCCGATATCGAGTACTGGGCTTCCAAGGGAAATCTGGAGAGTGCCCACGGCTTCGACCATGCCTGCGAGGATGACGGCGAGATGTACATCGGCGATATCGTCCTCGGTCCGGGCGGGCAGACTTCGATTATCGGGATTACCCTGACCTGGGGGGCGGAACCCCGTGATCTCGATTCCCATTTGGCCGTGCCCCTGTCGGGAGGTGGATGGGAGCATCTCTATTACAGCAATAAGACAGGAGCCGACGCGACCCTGGATACCGATGACACCAACGGGGAAGGACCCGAGATCTTCACGATTAACTCGATCCACGATGGAAGATATCGCTACAGTGTGCACCAGTTCGCGGGCAGTGGAGATTTTCCCCATTCCGAGGCGAGGGTTTCGGTGGTCGGAGGCGGGGTCTCCTACCGGAGCTTCACTCCGCCGGCATCGGGCGCTCAGGGAGACGACGATGTATGGAGGGTCTTCGATCTCGTGTGTTCGGGCGGACACTGTACGGTTGATACGATCATGGACTATCTCCACGGGGTCAGTTCAAGCGATGCCGCATCCTTTGAGCCATGAGGAGAGAGTGCTGATAGCCGGGTGTCAAATGCAGCACTTGCAGTGTGGTAGTGTCTGATTCAAGGTCATCGAGGTGTATAAGGGCATCAATGAAAGCCATTGAAATATTTGCCGTAATCAAGAGAAAACCGAGTGATTTCGACCTGAGGTCTCCATGAACTAGAAAGGCTCACAGAAATGGTCGATAACGAAGGCGGCAATTCCTCGTCGAGCCTACAGAGCATTGAGGTTGATCGTCGAGAAAGGGCGGAGGCGAAAAGAGATTGCCCGCAGGTTGAAGCCATGGAAAAGAGGGGGTGTTGTTCCCCGCTCCTGTTGGTTTCGGCTCACGATGCCCAGAGGCTATTGACATGGCGTATCAAGAAGAAAAACTGGATCATCAAGAACAAGACCAGGAGGAGCCAGCGAAGTTCCTTTCGGCGATCCCCTGAAAGCACCGCACCATAGGCGATAAACACTGGAAATGCGGCGCCTCCGTAGCGAATAAATGCCATGAAGGACATTGTGATTGCCGGGACCAGCACCATGGCGGCTGAGTAGAGGCTCAGGGAAGTACTCATTTGTTTGAGCCGCGTTGTCAGCATCAGACCCAGGAGGAGAATCAGGAAGAAAAAGCGATCCAGGGCCGAGTGAAGGACTCCATGAAGCCCCCAGACATCAAATAGAGAGCTCAGGAATTTGCCAGGTTCGAGAAGTTTCATTGCTGAGCCCCGCGACGCAAAAAAGGACTGAGCCTTGAAGCAAGTGAAGAAGTCGCCTGTCTGATTCCACATGATCAGGAGAACCAGCCCGACTCCGAGAATTGGCGCCAGAATTTTGGGCAGAGTCCACAGATGCCTCCTTCCGGCCTGTCGGTCCTGAAGAAAGCGAAAACCCAGAGGAATGATGAGAAATACTCCGACGATCCTGGCCATTGGCGCGAGGGTCGACAAAATCGAAGCGAAACCCAAGCGGTTCCTCAAGACGAGCAGAAACACGCCGACACTGAGAAAGAAAAAAAGTGACTCCGAATAGGGGAAACAGAAATAGAGTGCACCCGGGTAGGCAAGCATGATGAGAAGGGCTGTATCCGCAGAGTCTTCACCAGAAAGTCGGGCAGCCAGACGATGGAAGAAAACGAGACCCAAGAGGGAGAAGAAATTGGAAAGAACGAGGGCAGCCCACAAAGGATCTCCGAAAAGGGGACGAAAGAGCCGGATCACCATCGGCCAGAGCGGGTAGAAGGCGGCACTGGGACCCGCCTCCGAGTAGCCCTCCTCACTGAGGTAAAGATAATGGGCGCCATCCCAAGTCTTTAGCATTGCCTCTCGATCTATTGAATTTCCCTGCGGCCAGTGCAGATGTCTGAGATATCCTGCTTCGTCAAAAATTGGCGGCAGCAGGTTCAATGAGAGAAAAACACAGAGGAAGAGCAAGAGCTTTCCTGAGAGGATAATAGCCGTGACGCGCAGAAGCGTCGGGCCCTTCCGGGAAGGAGCGGAATCCTCCAGATGTTCAATCAAGTGTTGATCCTGAACCGTACAGCCCCCTCCTCAAAAAACTCAACGAGACTCCTGTCTCATTCTCTCCATCTCAAGTATTTTACCAGAATAGCTGTTTCTCAAAGCCGAACTCCGACCGCGAGGTGTTTGCGATGTACCCTTTGAGGTTTCGAATATTCTCATCGTCAGGACGCCTGTTAAATATTGGTAAAGATCGGGTATATCTTTTTTGTTGAAGCGCTTAAGTCCCGTCCAAGGCCCGTGCCGCCGACCCTGACTTTGGGGTCATCGTGTTGTGTTCATCTTTCTCATCAATTGAAACAAAGAGGAGTTAGCAACAGCGCAAAGACCTCGACGACGCTCAACATTGCTCTCGGCCTTCCCTTTCTCTCAGTTCGTGATCGCGGTCCTTCGAAAGGATTTTTCCTACCATCCCCCACTCTGCTCACAGGGCCGATCCAGACCGAATAGAGATTGTGGTTTCGGGCGCTCTTCGGATCCAGTGCCGGCCCTTAGCTTGTCTCGATGTTCTTTTTCGGCGCGGGATGGTGGGTGAGCTGATGCTCCGGGCCTGCTATGCTGTTGGGCATGGGAAACCAGAAGAAGGCTTTCTACACCCAACTCCACTGGCAGGTTCTCGGGGCCCTGATCCTAGGCATTCTCCTGGGCCTCGCGGCGCCCGGATTCTCGATCAGGCTTGGTTTTCTCGGGGATCTTTTTCTTCGCGGCCTGAAGATGATCATCATTCCCCTGATCTTTCTCTCCCTGGTCGATGGGGTTTCGGGAGTCCGGGATGCGGGTAAACTGGGAAGGCTCGGGCTTTCCACCCTCATCTACTACACCCTCAGCACGACTCTCGCGATTATCACCGGCCTGATCATCGTCAACCTCATCCACCCGGGTGTCGGACTGCGCCTGGCCGAGGGAGCCTCCCTGCCCGAGGGTTTCGCACCGGCCGGGGGTGGCCTCGGCGATTTTCTGCTGCGTCTGCTGCCGGAGAATTTCTTCCATGCGGCAGCCGAAGGCGCCGTCCTTCCCGTGATTAGTTTTGCGCTGCTCTTCGGAATTTTTCTTTCCCGAATGGACAGCGAGGGGAGCCGAAGCGTAGAAAGATGTGTGAAGGGTGCGCTCGAAGTCATTCAGGCCTTGACCCTCGCCATGATCCGTCTGGCGCCGGTCGGCATCCTCGCTCTGCTGGCGAGGGTGGTGGCCGAGTCGGGATTGACGGTTTTCAGGGAACTGGCCCTCTATTTTCTCGCTGTGGGTCTCGGTCTGCTCTTTCATTTCTTCATCAGCCTTCCCCTGCTGCTGAGGTTTTTCGGCGGGCGTTCTCCCCTGAGCTATCTCCGGGCTGCGGCGCCGGCCCTCGTGACGGCCTTCTCGACGGCATCCTCCTCGGCTACCCTTCCGTTGACGATGGAATGCGCCGAAGAACGTGCCGGGATGCCCTCCCTGGTTTCATCTTTCGTCCTGCCTCTTGGTGCCACAGTGAATATGGATGGGACGGCTCTCTATGAGGCGGTTGCGGCTCTGGCCATCGCCCAGATGTACGGTGTTTATCTTGATCCGGCACAGCAGGCGGTGGTTCTCCTGACCGCTCTCTTAGCTTCAGTCGGGGCGGCCGGGATTCCGATGGCAGGGCTGGTCATGCTCGTGGTCGTTCTGCAGGCGGTGGGTCTTCCCATCGAGGGGATTGCGACAATTATCGCCGTCGATCGGGTTCTCGACATGATGCGGACCGCGACCAATGTCTGGAGTGATCTCGTCGGTACGGCGGTTGTGACAAAATGGAGCGGTGTCTCGGATGCCGGAAAGGAATGCTCATGAAGAGTCGTGGCTGGATTTCTGTGGCGCTTGTGGGGCTCATCATTGTTTCATCGGTTCTCGCGCTTGAAGCCTCAGGGACGGAAATCGATATGCTGATGGAACAGCTCCTGATTCAGAAGAAGCTGGTGGCTGGCCTGATGGGGCGCCTTGATCGTGCTGAAGGCCGTCTTGAGGAAGCGTGGACCCGCGTCCAGCGGACCGGTGCGGATTTTTATCATGCGACCGATCAGGGTGATGATCTGAACAGCCTCAGTCTGCGGGACGAGGATATTCGCGCTGCTGAGAGCGAACTGATGATGGGTGTGGCTGAGACTCAGCAGATTCGTCGTTCCCTCCTGGATTCGATTGCTCTACTCGAGGAGCTGGAAGGGGAGCTGAAGAGACTCGGTGGGGAGCAGCGGAGAGGGGTGGATCCACTCTCAGGCCGCTGGTCCCTGACGATCGAACCGGGAGATCTTGAAGGGGAGATGATCCTCGTCCTCGACGGCACCCTGGTCCAGGGGCGCTATGAGCTTGATGGGGGATTCCGTGGTTCCCTGAGAGGGACCCTCGTTTCAAACCGGGTTCGCCTGGAACGGATCGATTCCCAGTTGGGTTTCGCCGCGATCTATTACGGACGCCTGAATCGTCGGACTGATCCTCCTCGACTTGAAGGGAAATGGGAGGCGACGCAGCTGGCCACCGGGATGCCGGCGGGAGGAAGCTGGGTCGCGGAGAAGGTCGAGAATGATGCAGACTGAGGATCATTCGGGTCAGGATTCCTGATCTTCCGTATTGCGTGATCCCTGAGTCCGCGGCCGTGGAAGGCTCAATGAGAGGAGGCCCGGCCTGGATACTCGAAGCTCGTGACGGCAGTGGGAATCAGCTCGCGAATGGCCTGACGCAGTTCCGGGGTGGGGTTGACGCTCAATGCCGGCGGCGGCATGAGACGGGCGCGGAATCGGCCATGTCGGCGCAGCTCGAAGCGGATGGGGATATCCCCCGAATGATGGAGCAGGACTTCCCGGAGCTGATCCATCTGCTTTTCATCCAGCTTCTCGAGGTCCAGGTGGATCCCGAGGGCCGAGGCCCGGGTACGTTCCAGCTTCTCCAGCTCGGTGGCGGATTCCAGGCTGAGTTCCACGTGGTCGCCGTCTCCCTTGAGACTCGCCTGCAGGAGGACCGGAAGATCTTCCCGGACGATGTGGGAGCACTGGTCCCAGGCGTCGGGAAAGGCCACGACGCGAACCGAGGCCTCCAGGCCCTCGAGGCGGAAGGTCGCCATCTTCCGCCCCTTGTTCCGCCCCTCCTTCTTGATGGGAATGATCCTCAGGCCTGAGACGAGTCCCCCGACGCTGACCCTCTCGATCCCGGCGTCAAGACGATCCTGAAGCTCCTCGACGCTGCAGTCGGCGAAGACCTGGAGCTGGGTTTCCC
>JANTFG010000202.1 GCA_024763555.1 Thermoanaerobaculales bacterium | reverse complement strand
GATCTCGCGGGTCTGCTCGCTGCAGTCATGAATCCCCCGATCGACACCCTGGGCGCTTTGCCTCTGGAGACCTTCTATCCCAGAGATCGCCGAATGAAGCTGGTGATGGCTCTCAACACCCTCCTGGCCAGCCCCTCCTTCAGAGCTTGGACCGAGGGGACCCCGCTGGATATGGACGTGTTGCTGGGCACGGCGGATCGCCCGGCCGGCACCATCGTCTCCCTGGCCCACCTCGACGAGAAACAGCGCCTCTTCTGCATCGCTCTGCTTGCCTCGGAGATGGTCTCCTGGATGCGTTCCCGCCCCGCTTCCTCCGGTCTCTCGGCACTGATGTACATCGACGAGGTCCAGGGAATCCTCCCTCCCCATCCGGCCAATCCACCGACAAAAGCTCCCCTGATGACCATCCTCAAGCAGGGACGGGCCTTCGGCGTCGGTCTCTGGCTGGCGACCCAGAATCCGGTTGATCTGGACTACAAGGCCATGGGCAACGCCGGAATCAAGCTCATCGGGAGGCTGATCACCGAGAGGGATCGGGAACGTGCCCTCGAAGGCCTGGGCCTCGCCGGTACCGAGGATGGCACCGAGATTGAGAACAGGGTCAGTACATTGGACAAACGCCAGTTTCTCCTCCACGACGTGAGAGCGAAACAGCGCGTCCGCGTTTTTTCCTCCCGCTGGGCCATGAGCTACCTCCGAGGCCCAATCACTCTCGCGGAAATGGGACCGCTCCTCAAGGAGCAGGCTGTGACGGCCGTGCAAAAAGAGGCGCCCACCACCCCGGCGGGATTGGCTGCCGGAGCCCGCATCGAGACCTCCGGCGGAGCTTCACAGCCTCCCCTCCTTGATACGGATATTCCTCAGGTTTTTTCAGCCGGCAGCGCTGAGCTTCGCCCATCGCTGCTCGTCGATGTCTCGTTGAGCCTCGTCCGGAAAA
Source organism: Thermoanaerobaculales bacterium (assembly GCA_024763555.1). Taxonomy (GTDB): domain Bacteria; phylum Acidobacteriota; class Thermoanaerobaculia; order Thermoanaerobaculales; family Sulfomarinibacteraceae; genus JANTFG01. The sequence continues at coordinate 5,698 of JANTFG010000202.1, read as the reverse complement.
CCCTCAAACTCAATCGAAGCCTCGAGGAAATCTGGCAGATCCCCATCGATGATTCCGGAGAGATTCTCTGGGAATCAGCCGAGAAACTGGACGAGGAACCCGACTTCCTCGAGACTCCTCCGCCGGATGCCGGCTTCCCCGCCGCCGCCCCCCCAAAACTCGGCAGAGAACTCAGGACAGCCGAGAGAGAATTCATCAGATGGCGGGCACGGCAGGCAGTCGATATTCTCAGTCATCGAAAGCTCAAATGCGTTGCTGAAACCGGAGAAACCCGGGAGGAGTTTTTCGAGCGCTGTCGGGAGATGGCGGACCGGGCGGACGACACCCGGCAGGAAAGCGTCCGCCGCCGCTATGAGCGCAAAATCCTTGCGGCAAAGAAACGTCTGGAACGGGAGCGGGATGAACTGGATCGGGATCAGGCCCAGCTGGAGTCCCGGAAAGCCGAGGAAAAACTCGGCGTTGTCGAAGGACTGTTCTCCGTGCTCCTGGGCTCCCGGAGCCTGAGATCGGCTGCCGGAAAAGCCGGGTCGAAGCTCCGATCGGCCTCAAGCAAACGGAGAATGCGCCAACGCGCCGAGGGCTCCGTCATCGAGTCCGAGCACGAAATCGAACGCATCCAGCGCGAGCTGGAAGAACTTGCTTCGGAGATGCAGGAGGAGATCGATGCCATTGCCGAGGCTTCGGATCTGATGGCCGAAGAGGTCGAGGAAGTCGCAGTCCGGGCGAAACAGGCCGATATCAACCCGAAGGAGATCAGACTCTTCTGGTCCTGAGCCCTTTCTCAGGCGATCCTTGAACCAAGGATGGGGATCCGATCTCCCGACTCAACAGCCCTATTGGCTTGAATCACCTTCATCAGCCCATCGACGACCATCGGATCGAACTGCCGCCCGGACTCCTCCTGGAGTTCTTCAATCGCCGTCTCCGTCGACATGGCCTGTCGGTAGGGACGGTCGTTGGTCATCGCATCCCAGGCATCCACCACGGCGATGACCCTGGCGCCGAGGGGAATTTCCTCACCCTTCAGGCCAAAATAGCCCGGATAGCGGAGGTCTCTCCCGGTTCTCCCATCCCACCTCTCCTGATGGTAGCGGATATAGGGGACCGCCGGCGCCAGGATATCCACACTTTCCAGAATATCTACCCCGATGGCGACGTGTTCTTCGAGCTGTTCCCTCTCCCTGTCGTTGAGAGGCCCTCTCTTGTTCAACACCTCTTCGGGGACGCCGATCTTCCCGACGTCGTGCAGCAGGGCGCCGTAACGCAGCAGCTCGAGATCGCGCCCCCTGATGCCGACCTCCCGACCGACAGCTACCGCCAGCCGTGCCACCCGCTGTACATGCCCGTCCGTCAGAGAATCCTTGGCCTCGACCGCCGCAGCCAGGGCCGTCACGACCCTCTCAAAATTATCCTGCAGCAGACTCCGATGCCGCGCGACTTCTCTCAAGAGGCTTTCACTCTTTCCCCAGATCAGTCCTACCGCAACCGAGGCCACGACAAAAACGAGCAGGTTGAGGTAGCTGGAAACAACCTCCGTCATCATCGCATTGAAGGAGCCGTGTTGGGCAAGCCGGAGAACTTCGAAAAGATAGAGCAGACCTGCGACCGCATTGGCCTGCAGGGCCCCTCCGACTCCACCGCGCACTGCTGCCATGAGAATGGGTAATAACAGGGCGGCGGCAATCCAGTGGACATGGAAGAGATTGACAGCTCTGAAGACTTCCATCAGCACGGCCACACAGAGCACGCCGAGAAGCGGTGGAAGAAAATACCTCGGGGTGCGCCTCCATCTCCGATAAAGTTCCGCCTGATAATTGCTGAGAATCCTCTCCGGTTGGATTGCCAGCAGCACCGGGAGAGCCAGGAGCATGATCGCCACGGCATCGGAGAAAACCCAGCTGGCCAGCATCGTCAGGATCTCCGACGCAGGCCCGACCGAAGCTCGGATTACCATCGCACCGGAAATACCTAAAATCCCGGATATCAGCGAATTGACTATCAACGTCCAGACCAGGAAACGAATACAGAGCGGCCAGCGCCCCTCCGCTTTCCTCAAGCCCAGTAAGGGCACGATTCCCAGAACGACGGCCGCAAAGGCAAAATAGAGTGTCGGTACGAGCGTTGTGGACAGACCCCAATGGGTCAGAACAAAACCGATGAAAGAACCCGCGAGTCCCCACCATCTCAAGAGCATTGCCCCAACGACGACGACCGCGGCAGCCGGGAAAACCAGAGAAACGCCGTCGGAGACCTCGAAGAGCAATCCGGCCCGGTTGAGAAAACCGGTCAGAATCATAATGAGCAGGAAACCGAAGATGTTGACTTCGATTCCTCTCCTCTTGAGCCATTCCGACGAACTCAATCTCTTCTCCTTCCCAAATTCAGCTGTCTCCAGTATACCGTTATCCCTGCTACCGCTTCAAAAACAACTCCAGATCCGTCCGGGAAATCAATGCCGGATGACAATCTCGGATCAACAGCAGCATCAAGAACAGCGCCGAGGCCGGAATCAGGAGCAGGCTCGACTCCAGATACAGATCCAGCCTCAGTGACTGATCCTCGAATTTGCCCCGGGACCACGCCGGTCAGGGCTCCGGAGTATTTTCGATTCCAAAGGGATGACGCCTTTTCCGGATGCGATCCCACTCCGGCCGCATGTGTTAGTCCTGAAAGCCTCTCCCTCTTCGCCTCTCCCCCAGCCACCTGCTATGATCTCCCGCCATGGCAGTTCTCTCCGGCATTCCTGCTCTGGGCCCTTGTGCTGTGACATGCTCACGGAATACCAGGGGCCAATCGAGGGTTACAACAATCTGAAGGAGTCAGATCATGAAACTCAGCATCACCTACTGCGTGGTTTGAAACTACCTGCCGCGCGCCGCCGGTCTGGCGGCCGAGATTGAAAGACGATTTGGAATCAAAGCCGAACTCATCAGGGGCTCCGGAGGCATTTTCGATGTCGAGGCTGACGGTCGGATGATCTACTCCAAGCACGAAACGGGCCGCTTCCCCGGCCCCGGCGAGGTCGAGGGCCTCATTGCGGGTCTACTCCAGGCAGAGGACTGAGACACATTTCCGGCTCCAGGAAGATCTTCCCGTGACGTCGCCGGGCCACCTCCCGATCAGCTCTCCTGTGGTCCTTCATCCCCTTCGCCCGAGCCTTCCTTCTCTTCCTTCTCCGGATCTTTGGAGGCAGCCTTTCCGGCCTTTCTCAGCAGCTTCGTCATCTCCTCAAGGCGTAGCTGGCATCTGCCGAAGACACTGTCCTCTTCCCAGCGCCCATCGGGCCCGAGGGTTCCGGCCCTGACTCCCGTCAGATGCTCGATGCCCTCGGCGATACTCTCAACAGCCCAGATGTGGAAATTGCCGGCCTCGACCGCCTCCAGGACCTCGTCGTCGAGATGGAGATCGTTGACATCGGTGAATGGGATCATCACTCCCTGCGTGCCGCTCAAGCCCCGTTCCGAACAGACTCTGAAGAAGCCCTCGATCTTCTGGTTGACACCGCCGATACTCTGCACGGCGCCGTACTGATCAACCGAACCCGTCACCGCGACATCCTGTCGAAGTGAAATCTCGGAGAGCGCCGAGAGAATGGCGTAGATCTCGGTCGAGGAGGCCGAATCTCCGTCGATTCCGCCGTAGCTCTGCTCGAATGTCAGCGAACAGGCCATTGACAGAGGAACACGCCGTGCAAAAGTTCCTCTCAGGAATCCTGTCAGGATCTGAACGCCCTTGTCATGGGTCGGTCCCGAGAGCCCGGCCTGACGCTCGATATTGATCACGCCTTCCCGCCCAAGGCCCACTTGAGCCGAGATCCTGGAGGGCTTACCGAAACTGTAATGCCCAAGGTCGTAGACCGCGAGACCGTTGAGGCGCCCGACCGCCGTACCTTCCGTCGCAATACGGATCACGCCGTCCCGGACCAGTTCCCGGGTCCGGTCCTCGGACAGGGAATGCCGGTGTCGGGCCGCGGCCCGAGCCTGCCGAACGTGGTTGCCGGTGACCAACTCGTCCTCCGCCTGCCCTGCCCGCCAGGAGGCTTCCCGCATCAGATCTGCCAGGTCCGAAAAACGGGTCGAGAACTTGCCACGTCCATAAGACATCCGCACACTCTCTTCGATCAACCGGGCCAGACCACTGCGGTCGATGTGACGGAGGCCTTCCTCCTCGATCACCTTCGCAAGAACGGACACCATGGCCTCGGCACACTTCTTCGATGCCGGCATGACCATGTCGAAATCCGCAAGAACCTTGAAAATCTTCTTGAAATCCTTATCCCATCGGAAGAGGGCATCGTAGATTCCGCGATCCCCGATGACGACAACTTTGACATTGAGGGGCACCGCCTCGGGCTTGAGGGCCGCGGCGCCGACCAGGAGACTCTCCAGAGTCTGGATCGTCACCCTTCCATACTTCAGGGCCCGTTTCAGGCCGGTCCATACCCGCGATTCAGACAGCATGTCTTCGGCATTGAGCACCAGGAAACCGCCGTTGGCCGCCAGAAGGGAGCCTGCCCGGATCTTCATGAAATTCGTGGAAGCCTCACCCGATGGAAGGAGATTTCTCTCGATGGTTCCGAAGAGATTGGTATAGCTCGGCTCGGTTTCGATGATGACCGGGAGTCCTTTGCCCCTCCCGTTATCCACGGCAAGATTAACTCTCCATCGGAGAAAAGGATCACCGTCTCCGTCGGCTTCGGCCCGGAAGACATCAAGGTTTTCCTCAATATCGGCGGCAACGGCATCCAGATAGGGCTTCGCCCTCTCATCTTCAACCTCACGCGCCACCTGAGCGATCGCCTCCGAGATCAGCGGTCTCACCATCTCCCGTGCCACATCGTCCGCCTTGAGCGCGATCTTGCGGCGAATCTCGGCCACACCGTTGAAGACCTCCTGCATGCGCTCCTTGAGTCGCTCATGCTTCTTGAGGATCTTCTCCCGTTCTTCCGCCTTCAGCTCCCCGGCCTCGACCCTTGCCTCCAGATCTTCCAGAGGCACCGCTTCCTCGCCGAGAACCGGCAAGACCTCGGGCTGTGTCACCGGACCGACCTGGATCTGGACCAGCCCGAATCCAGCCTTCTCAACGGCCTTCTCGAAATCTCCGATCAGCTCCTGCTGTTCTTTCTGCAGACTCCCGATGGCCTTTTCCAGCTTCTTCCGAAAGGCCTTGTCCTTGAGGAAGGCGGGAAGGCTCTCCTTCAGCTCCTCGATCAGGGAATCCATCCGATCCCGCAGACAGCGGCCCGCTCCCGCCTTCAACAGCAGGGCCCCCGGCTCTTCCGGCGCCTGGAAGTTGAAGACGAAACAGACATCATCCGGCCTCGCCTGCTTCCCCGAACGACCCTCGAGGAATGACTTGATCGTCGTCAGTCGCCCGGTTCCGGAAAGACCCGTCACGAAGATGTTGTAGCCCGTCCCCTGCATCCCGAGGCCGAATGCAATGGCATCGACCGCCCGAGCCTGACCTACAATGGTCTCGGCAGCTTTGATCTCCTCCGAAGTGCTCCAGGGAACCCACTCATCGGGGCATCGCCACGCCAGTTCTTTCAGCTCCACCTCACGCATACTCAGCCTCCAATTCGCAGTCTCCTCAACAGTACCGGCAGGAAGGTGACACTGAGCAGGGCCGTGGCCAGAGCGCCCAGAATTGCCGCCGACCCCACCGATCGCAGCCCCGGATAATGAGAGAGAACAAAGGA
>JANTFG010000201.1 GCA_024763555.1 Thermoanaerobaculales bacterium | reverse complement strand
TTGAGAGAAATTCGCCCCTGCTCCAGGAGTTCCTTCTTGACCGCGGACCAGACCTTGTGCTCCCGGTACTGATTGCGGAGTTCTCCAAGATCAGGGAAAGTAATCGCATGACCCAGACAGAGGTTTCCGCAGGTCGTGCAGCCGACCACACAGTCGTTGTAGCGGGAGACAACGGGCTTTCCATCAACCCAGTCAAAGACCTTCTTACCGCAGTTCATGCATATTCCGCAGGACACGCAGGCTTCTGCGTCGATCCTCGGCCCCCAGTTGACCTGATCACGAGAAATTCCAGCTATCCATGCCATCGCCAACCTCCTTTGTGCTTTCCTTCACAAGTTAAGGCGCAATTGCGCCATTCGCCAAGGCTAGAGTAAAAGAAAAGAACTTCAGTTTCTTTTTCATCCTGGTTTCCTGGACCCGTCTCACTGCTGTAGGCGCACATTTGAGCAGCACCTCCTATTTGGCATATTAGCCAATTCCCCAAAAGAGTCAAGCAGAATTTTTTGGACAGCGAAGGATCGGATGAGCCAGCCGCGAAGCAGCTCCTCGATTTGGTTCTTCCTTTTTTGTCTGCCCCCTGGAATGGCTTTGGAATTGAGCCAGATCGGCCCTTTCTATGGTACTATTGCCTTGGACCATATAAGGGGGCCTGGATGATTACTCAGAAGGTACAGCTTGCCGAAGAAGATCTGCAATTTGTCGAGGAAGCCTGTCGAGAACTGAAATACAGGAGCAAGAGCGAGTACTTTCGTGATGCCATCAGGGAGAGAATCCGAAGCGATCGTTCCCGCTTACGGGAATTGAAGCGTCAGGCTGCCATGGAGGCCTACGGTGACGGCTTTGATCGTGCATTCGAGTCAATCGAAGGTGAAGATTTTGAAGACCGGTGAAATTTGGCTGGTCAATCTGGATCCGACGAGTGGTGATGAAATCAGGAAGACCCGGCCGGTCGTCATCATCAATCCCGGACACATGAAGAGCCTCCGGCTCAGCATCGTCCTGCCCCTGACCCGCTTTCAGGAAAAATGGCGTCATCACCCGTTCTTCGTCTTCTTAGAACCGAATCCGACGAGCGGATTGTCCAGGGCCTCTGTTGTCGACTGCTTCCAGATCCGAAGCCTCAGCCACACTCGATGTATCACAAAACTCGGGCACATTTCAGAGCAGGAACTGGCCTCACTCAAGACGGCCCTGGCACTCATCCTGGATATCGATGCTGAAGACTGCAGGAATTGAGTGTTGAGTTTCTCAGTCCTCACTCCACGCCGGGCCTCGTCCCGGTATGGTCCCCGGAACTCCCCTTTCCCGTTAGGGCTCCACAACGAGTCATTATTTTCATGTTGCCAGAAAGGCTACAAAATGATAGACTTTTTGGCGTTATGAAACTCGTCCAGGATGTTGACGCCATTCGTTCTCTTCAACTCGGGCAGCGGGGTGTGTTTTCCAAAGGAGATCTCCAGAGGATTTTCACGGAACGACACCCTGCAGCTTTCTCCAGACGAGTGAAGGCACTGATTGAGTACGGCGCCCTCAAGCGCTTCATTCGTGGGTGGTATATCACCAAGGAGGCTGATCTGTCTGTGTTAAGTCAACGGATTGCTCCGGAATCCTATATCAGCATGGACACAGTGCTGTCGTCCGCCCTCCTGGTAGGTGTCAGCCCTGATCTCGGCGTCACAGCGATCAAAATCGGACGCAGCCGGGTCTACGAAGGTTGTGGCTTACGCATTGTTCATCTTGGAATCAAGCCGTCTCTGTTTTTCGGCTTCACAGGCGACGGCCCGGTGCGGCGCGCCCTTCCGGAAAAGGCAGTTCTTGACGTGCTTTACTTTTATCTTCGGGGTCGCAACTATCCCTTCGATATCTTTGCAGATATCGACTTCTCAAAATTGGATTCAACGCGATTCGCGGAATATCTCAAGGCCTACAGGAATCCGAAATTTGTAACATTCGTCAAAGGAGTCGTGGACTCATGAAGCTCGTCCTGAAGCGTCCAACCAACCGCGAGGGTCTCTTCATCTGGATCATCCATCGTTTCTCTGAGGAGTTTGGGGAGCGCGCAATTCTCAAGGGGGGGCTTGTGCTGCGCTTGCTGAACAGTCCTCGATTGACAAACGATGTTGATTTCCTGCTGGCGCCATATTCAAAGAAGCGGGAGGTCAGGTCGACAATTGAAGCCATTCTCGAGGATCTCGTTGATGCAGAGGTTGATGTGAGCCTTCATTCCACCATGTTGCGGGCAAACATCAGGATCGATGGAATCGGCGCTCAGATCGAGTGCAGCGTTGCCCGGGAATGCCGATCGATCCCATTGACCACGGGCGCCATGGCGGAGACCCATGGCTATCCACCCCAGGTGATTCGTATCATGGACCTCTCGGTTGCCCTTGCGCACAAACTCGCCGCGTGGAACGAACGGCGTCTTGTCCGGGATCTCTACGATGCCTACTACCTGGTCGTGCGAGTCGGAGAAAGACCGGACATCCCGACTCTCACCGAGCGACTGTCCAGTTTTCGATCCAGGAGGCCGAAGTTTCGCAAGATCCGATCAATGACCATCCCGGATTTCAAGGATGCACTCACAGCAACCCTCGCTGAACTCACGGACCAGGTTGTGGATGAAGAACTGGGTGGCCTTCTACCGGCCCCCGAACGCGCAGGATTGAGCCTAAAAATCCGGGTTGCTCTCTCAGGAATTCTCGAGAGTCTTTCGTAACGACAAAGGTGGGGGCTCGGCTTCACGGAGGGTCCCCCAAACCCGTGGCGACGATCTGCTCTCCTTCGGGAAAGAATTTGGGGCCGGAATGCCCAAAAGCACGGGACGCACAATACAGGCTCAATCCTCTTGCCGGGCGCGTGGTGTTCCTTAGGGTCGTCGGTCCTTCTGCCCACTCTCGGAGAGGGATGGGCTGCTGACTGATGTCTTTGCTGGAGGAGAGCTTGCTCTTTGACAGTGAAGCTTCCGTCAGCGTTGACTGCGAAGCAGGCTCAGGACCGATGGTCCGCCCTCTGCGTACTCCGCGTTCTCTGCGATCTCTGCGTAAAACTGTGTTCTGTGTACTGCCTTGGGCGGGCGGGGGCCTTTGCGTCCTTGGCGATCTTTGCGAGAAAATTGTGTTCTTGCCTTCGTGTTTACAGTCTTCTTCTTAATCCGTGGAATCCGTGAAATCCGTGGTTCATTTCCTGTCTTGACCGGGGGGGGGCATTCATCATTCCGAAGGGCGGGGGACTCTGCGTGCATATTCCGATGATCGGGTTGTACGTCGAGACAGCCTTGCATTCGACGACCACGAGACCCTCGACCAGAAGATCGAGCCGGAAGGTCTGGGGAATGTTCCTGTTTATTCGCAGAGCGCAACGACCTCTCTCATCATGGCCCTTGACGAAGGGTGTCCTACCACCTACAATGGCATTATGGAACATCAGATTACCATTGATGCTTCGGGTCGACTCGTCATCCCAAAGGCCCTTCGTCGGCGATTTCATCTGTCGGGCGGAAGCTCCCTGATCCTGCGTGAGGAGGACGATCATCTCGTCCTTATTCCCCGCCATCTCCTATCTCTGGTGCACGAGAAGGCGGGCTTGCTGATTTTTGGAGGGCGCCTCGACGAGGCCTTTCCGGATCACAGGAGTTTGAGGGAGGAGCGACTCGATCGCCTTTCGATGCTCTGATGCATGTCGCCTTCGATACTTCCGTATTGATTGCTGCTCTGGTTGAAGCCCATCCGCACCACCGACGGGCTTTCCCCTGGTTAGAGGCCGTGAGTCAGGGTCGAATCGAAGGGGAGTGTAGCGCCCACGCCCTCGCCGAATGCTGGTCCGTCCTGACCCGCCTGCCCATCGATCCTCCAATATCGCCACGCATGGCTACGGCCGCAATCGGGCGACTGGAAAATCTGCTCAGCATTCGACAACTCCCCCTCGAGCTGTATCAGGCCGCCTTTGATCGATGTTCGGAGAAAAACCTCCGCTCCGGCATCGTCTTTGATGCTCTCCACCTGCTTTCCGCCGAAGCCTCCGGAGTTGAGGGATTCCTCACCCTGAATGCCCGCGATTTCGAGCGTCTGGTGGCCGAGGGAAGCCCAAAGATCGTCATCCCGCCGGATCCTCCTTCGCTTCCCTGTTAACCCAGGGTGTACAGCCCTGCATGTGTCGGCCTGTAGACGAGGCGATGACACCCACAGGTGTTCCCGGTCACGCTCTGGTAGCCTGATTTTGCCCATTTTAGGTCAATTTCATTTTTCTAGTACCTAATCTGACCGTGGACAACAGGGTGGAAGCCCCGTTTTCCACCCTCTCAGCCGTCACAACTCGCCTTTGCGGCATCGGGCCTTGCCTCGCCCACGGGATAGGGGAAGCTCTCAAGAAACTCAATATCGAAAAAAATCGCGGGTGGTTTTGAGAGCACTCGGAGGGCATAGCCCTTCTGAATTTTCTGGACCCTTTCGATCTCCGCCTTCGGGCATTTCGCCTCACGCAGCTGCGCCTCTAATACGGGCAGCTCCTTCGGCTTGACACCGTTCTTGAGACGCACCCGGATACTCTGACCCGTCGAATGTCGGGTAATAATCCACTCGTCTCCGAGTTTCGGATCAACGATCATCGAGCCGTAACGATGCCGGGCGCCCGTCAGGTAGGCCGCAACATCCCCATAACAGGCCGAGCGATTGACAGCAATCGAGAGATCGGTGCGATCGACGACACCCTCCGGGAAAAGTCTCTTCAAACCGTATTCGATTCCCGCCGCGGCCACAACAAGGCCGTCGCAGGGGTGACCGTGAAAACGCACCAGGTCCTCCAGCGTAATCGTCTGCGGCTGAGGCGCCAGTGGCCCGAGGCTGGAGACGGTATCCACCACCCGGTCGACGGGGGCATGTTCAGCCGCCATCGCTTCCAAGAGCTGAAGCTCCACCTTCTCTCGGGCACAAGCGGGCCCGGCCTGAGCAAGAACCAGGACCATGAGAATTCCAATTCCGCGGGACAACATCTTGTATCCGGACATCTTCTCTCCTTTCAGTGCCCCCGAGCCTCAGATGAGCATGAGGGTCGCGCTTAAGGTCTCGTAAATCCCAACTAGAATGAAGACCAATGCAGTCCCCATCCGCGCCCAGCGCTCGAAGACCTGCACCCTTCCCATGGCCGTCCCCAGCCACTGGGCGCCGAAGGCCAGAAGCAGGGCAAAGAGCACGACCGGCAGTGCCGTCCCGATCCCGAAGAGCAGCGGAAAGACGATCGGCGAGGAATTGGCCGCCGCCATCGGCACCAGGCTCCCGAAGAAGAGCCCCGCCGAAACCGGACAAAAGGACAATGCGAAGATGACTCCCAGCACGAGGGCGCCCCAGACGCCCCATTCATCGACCCTGGTTTTCAGTTTTTCAGTGATGCCTCCCCCACCGAACTCGATCTTCAGGACCCCGAAGAGCATCAGACCAATGACGATCAGCAAGGGCCCAGGGCGCGATGAAAGGCGCCCTGGAGGAAGGAGGAGACCCTTGACATCAGGCTGAAGACCGCGCCGGCGCCGAGCACGGTATAGCTCAGCGTTCTCCCGGCCGTGTAGAGTGCCCCGGCAGCCAGCACCGCCCTCCTCCGCCCGACCTGCCGCCCGACATAGGCGACAGCCGCAACATTTGTGGCCAGCGGGCAGGGACTGATCGAGGTCAGAATCCCGAGCCAGAATGCGGACAACGCAAGCAGGAGGAAGGAATCCACTACTTCGCTCCGAGGAATGCCGTCGTTTCCTTCTGGACGTAGTCGATGAAGGCGGCGTCATTGCGGACCAGCTTCCAGATGTCCGGGAGATTCTTCCAGCGAAGCACCTTCCCGTCTCTGTACTCCACGAGCACCAGGGATTTTGTCACCAGCTGGAAATCCTTGACGAAATGCTTCGTCTCGGGCGTCTCCATGTTGACGACTTCGAAGCGAAGACTCCCTGATTTCAGCTCATCGCCGAAGGCTCCCTCAATCGCCTCCTTCGAGAGCGCCTCGAGTTTGCGGCAGGTCGAACAGCGAAACTCGCCATGGAAATAATAGACCACGATACCGTCAGCCGGGGCTGATGCGGCGCTCTTCTGCGTCGCCGCCTGGACCGCTGATGCGCCCGCAGGAATGATCAGCGCCGGCAGAAGCGCTGCAGCCGCACCAAGAACACACAGGGGGATGAATTTTCTGATCTTCATGATTCCTATCCTCTCAAGCAACGAGAATGCCGAAGAGCATTCCGGTGATGGTCGCCATGACGACGACGAGTGAAACGTAGGTGATGGTCTTTTTCGGACCGATGTAGGAATTGATGACGAGCATGTTGGGAAGACTGAGGGCCGGGCCGGCCAGAAGTAAAGTCAGCGCCGGCCCCTGCCCCATCCCGGCCCCGAGCAGGGTCTGCAAAATCGGCACCTCGGTCAGGGTTGCGAAGTACATGAAGGCCCCCGAAACGGCGGCAAAGAGATTCGCCCAGAGGCTGTTGCCGCCGACGGCGGCGGAGACCCAGGCAGCGGGAATCAGACCCGCATCATGCCCCGGACGGCCCATCAGCCAGCCTGCGATCAGTACACCGCCGAAGAGCAGCGGCAGGATCTGCTTGGCGAAGACCCAGGTGGCCTCCACCCATGAGCCCAGCTCCTCCTTTTCGTACCAGCGCAGGATCATCCA
>JANTFG010000200.1 GCA_024763555.1 Thermoanaerobaculales bacterium | reverse complement strand
CGGCCTCGGCGCAACTGCCTTCCCATTTTGATCTGCGCGACGTCTCAGGCCAGAACTATGTCAGCGGGGTCAGGAGCCAGTCCGGCGGCACCTGCTGGACTCACGGGGCCATGGCCGCCATGGAGGGAAACCTGATGATCAGCGGCGAGTGGAGTGCCGCCGGAGAAAGCGGAGAACCCGATCTGGCCGAGTACCATCTGGACTGGTGGAACGGTTTTAACGACAACAACAACGATGATATCGACCCGCCCTCGGGCTCCGGACTCGAAATCCACCAGGGAGGGGACTACCGAGTGACTTCGGCCTACCTCAGCCGCGGCGAGGGCGCCGTCCGCGATATTGATGGTCAGTCCTACGATGTGCCGCCGGCACGGAACTCCAGCTCATACCACTATTTCATCCCCAGGGACATCGTCTGGATGATGGCGGGAGAGGATCTCTCGAATATCGACGAGATCAAGCAGTCACTGATGGATTACGGGGTTGTCGGGACCTGTATGGCCTACGACGAATCTTTTCTCGGATCGGGTTATGTGCATTACCAGCCGGCCTCTTCGACCATGGATCCGAACCATGCCGTGGCCATTGTGGGCTGGGACGACACGAAGGCTGTTTCCGGCGCGCCCGGGCCCGGCGCCTGGATCGTCAAGAATAGCTGGGGAAGCAGCTGGGGTCTTGACGGCTACTTCTGGATCTCCTATTGCGACAAACACTGCGGTAAACACCCGGAGATGGGCGCGGTTTCTTTCCGGGGTGTTGCACCCCCGGACTGGGAACGTGTCTACTACCACGATTACCACGGATGGCGGGATACCTGGAACGAAGGCGGTCGGGGTTTCTCCGCCTTCACGGCAGCCGGTGACGAAAGTCTCGAGAAAGTCAGTTTCTTCACCACAGCTTCCGCGGCCGAAGTCAACATCCGCATCTGGGACAGTTTTTCCGGAAACGAACTCTCGGGACTTCTCGGGAGTCAGAGCACCACCATTGGTGATATCGGTTTTCATATCGTCAATCTTTCGGAGCCGGTCGATCTTGAGGCCGGAGAGGATTTCTATGTCGAGATTGAGGTATCCGCCGGGGGAATGGCTTTCGACAGAACATCGGAAGTGCCGGTGCTTTTAGGCGCGAAAAGTCGGGTGGTGGTGGAAAGCTCGGCCCAGGCGGGGGAGAGCTTCGTCCGGACGGCTGCCGGGTGGGTTGATTTTACCAGCATTGAATCATCCGGCGATCTCTGCATCAAAGCGATGAGCAGCACGCGGGGTCTTGGTCTCAGCGAAGAGAGTAACTTCCGGGCCTCAGGCCCAGGCGGCGGACCCTTCAGTCCCGCCTCAGCCACCTATACCCTCCAGTGCCACGGCTCACAACCGATCTCCTGGGAAGTCCGCCTTCCGGGGGCTGTCGACTGGCTGGAGATCGTTGGACCCTCCGCCGGAACGCTCTCGCCGGGCGAATCAACCACAATCACTCTGGCGCTGGGTTCTTCAGCCGACAGCCTGAACCCGGGCGCCTACCTGGCTGAGGTTTCTTTCGTCAACACCGTCGATCACGCCGGGGATACGACCCGGAATGCGCTCCTCCTCGTCGGCAGCCCCGATCTCGTGTACGGGGAAAACATGGACGTCGATCCGGGGTGGCAGACGGAAGGCCAGTGGGCCTGGGGTCAGCCCGAGGGCCTCGGTGGGGAGCACGGCGCTCCGGACCCCGCCTCCGGAGCAACCGGTTTGAATGTCTACGGCTATAATCTCGCCGGAGATTATCCCAACCATCTCGATCCGCAGTCCCTGAGTACCACTGCAATCGACTGTTCGGGGCTTTATGGACTCAGCCTCCATTTCAAACGGTGGCTGGGCGTCGAGCAGCCCAGCTATGATCATGCTTCTCTCAGTATCAGCACCGATGGTGCGGAGTGGATGACGCTCTGGGAAAACGGGGAAGAGATCAATGACGGGCAGTGGGTGGATGTCGATCTGGACTTAGCCGAAGCTGCCGATGACTCCGGGGATCTCCGAATCCGCTGGACGATGGGATCCACGGATGGCGGCTGGACCTACTGCGGATGGAATATTGATGACGTCGAGATCACCGGCTATCGGCTCAAGAGCGATCTGATCTTCGGCGATGACTTCGAAAGCGGCGGGATGGAATCCTGGAGCTGGTCGAGTTTCTGAACTCTCTCTTGTCTCCTGGAGGGAAGAGTTGCCGGGGCTGGGTCATAGCGCACCGGACCCGGCGAAATACCCTCCCCAAGCCTTACTCCGGGTAGCCGCTCCATGCCTTGAGATTTCCGTTCTCGAAACCGTCACTGAAGAGCGGAAGCCAGAAGGGTAGCAGGCGGATCTCGACAGGGGGCGTGTGCAGGCCGGGAGTGATTCTAAGCTCGGTCCCGAGATCCCGATCACAGAAACCATCGCCCCAGGGAACCGGGGCATTACAGGGAATGTCGTCGAAGACCTCGTCCCGGTATCCCAGGGCATTCGATGTCGAGAGCTGGTAATCGCCTGAAGCCAGGTCGGCTCGAAACCACCCCGAGGAATCACTGAGATAGTCATTCGTATACCAGGACCCCGTCCGCCCGATGCTGAGGGTAATCCCACCCAGAGCTTCGCCCCCGAGATCATCGAAGACCCTTCCATAGAGGACCTCCGGTTCCGACTCCAGCTGAAAATCGATGGCCGGAGTATCTGCGCCTGATCTCACCTCGACCGGTGTGCCCATGCCTCCGTTACACCCATCCGGCAGACCTCCGACACAGGAGATATTCGAATACAATTGGCTCAGGTAGGCAGTGCCATAGGGCGCATCGGCAATTATGGCAAAGTTACCGGGCTGAAGTCGATCGATCTGATAATGCCCTTCTTCATCGGTATAGTCCGAGCGAACAAAAACCCCGTCCCTCCATGCCTCAACCCGGCTGCTCCACAGGGGCGATCCCGTCACCTGATCCGTGACAGTGCCGCTGATGCTCCCCTTTCGAGTGATCCGGACAAGGATCTCAGGCGGCGTCTGTCCCTGTTCGATCATGATCGGCGTGCCGGCAGTAATGGGGCAGGTCTGGTTGGGTCCTCCCGGACAGTCGATTCCCTCCCAGAGCTGGGAGACGTACTCGGAATCAGAGTAAAAATTGCCGACGAAGAGGAAAACCGCTCCAGGGTTGACTCCCTCAAAAGAAAAGTAACCATCGGAATCTGTATAGCCTGTCCTGTAATTCGAATAGGGCGCCTCGTAGAGCCTGAGCCTGACCGAGGACAGGGCAGCATTTGTTAAGGAATCCAAAACCCGCCCACTCAAAACGGGCCGCTTCACCAGGTTGAAATCGATTCCTTCCGTCAGACTCCGAAGATCCACATGAACCGGGTCTGCAGACGACAGATCACAGCCGGAAGGAAATTCACCGGCACACATCCGGTCCATCCACACTTCATCGGCATAGCTGCCGGTGTCCGCGACGACGATCCAGTCGCCCGGCGGGATATTTTCGATCTCGTAATCGCCCCCGGAGGAAAGGGAATCGGATCGCAGGATTTCTCCCGTCGCTTTCACGATGCACACCGAGCCCTGGCTGATCCCGCTTCCTGTGGCCTGATCCCTGACAGTGCCCCGGACCACGCCTCCACGGTCCAGATGAAAATCGATATTCTCCAGTTGACTGTAGTAATCAATGCTCAGCGCAGTCCCCTCAAGAGGACTGCACTGGCCGGGATCTTCCCCGACACCCTGCCAGCAGGGGATATCCTGCCACAACTGATCGAGGTAGTCCTGGTATGGCTCGCAACTGAGAAAATACTCTCCCGGCTTAATGCCTGAGAGCAGGTACTCGCCGCTGGAATCGGTTCGGTCCGAGGTGACGGAGTTCCCGTCGGAATCATAGAGGTAGACCCGGCAGGTGGAAACGGGGGAGCCATCCTCACGGTCCGAGACCCTGCCGCTGATCACCCCCAGCTCTTTCAGCTGGAAATCGATACCTCCGGTGGTCGAGGCCGCCGTGACTTCAACGACCGTCCCATCTTCGAAGGAGCAGTCCCCGTCAGGGCAATCGACTCCCTCATAGAGCTGGGTCAACCAGCCGGATCGCCAGGCCCTGGCATAGTAGTCTCCATTGGATCGGAAGGGCTCGCTGAGATAATTGCCGTCGGTGTCCGTCTCCACTGATTCGTAGGAATATGAGCCTCCCTCATGGAAGAAAGCGACTGTGACGCCGGCCAGGGCCTCGCCGGATCTCTGATCAACAACCCGGCCCCCGATCTTGCCGTTCGGCTGCAGCGAAAAGTTGAGGTCTTCCACCAGGCCAAGATCCGCTACGGGAACAGCTGTTCCGACGACAAAGGGGTAACACCCGCTGGGAAGACAGTCAATTCCATCGTAGTTCTGTGCCTGGTAGCGGGCCCATTGATCTACATTTGCCGCGAGGTAATAGGTGCCTCCGGGAAGCCCGCCGGCTTTCCATGTGCCATCTGAAGAAGTCTGTGCATACTTTCTCACGATCCCCTCGATATCATAGACCCGGAGGTCAATTCCCGCGAGACCTTCCCCACTCACACGATCCCGGACAGTTCCTTTCAGGCGGGCCATCTTCCGGAGCCCAAAATCGATGTCGGGTGTTTCCTGGTTCATGACGACGACGACCGGCGTTCCGTCCTCGCAGGAACAAACGGATGGATATGAAAAATTCTCCATGCAGGGGACATCATCCCAGACTTCGTCCTGATACTCGGAGGACCTTGTGAAAACACAATATTCTCCGGGTTGGCTCAAGCTGATCGAATACTCTCCATCGGCATTGGTAGAAGCATGTTCGGAGGAACCCGGGCCGTAGAATTGAAGAGTAACGCCCGAAATCGCCTCGCCCGTTTCCGCATCGAATACTCTTCCTGAAATCCGCCCCCCGATCGAAAGGTCAAAATTGATATTGTCCTGTTTGCCGGGTCCCAGGGGCAGCAGATCTCCGTCTTCGATGGAACAGTCTGGAATACAGTCATGATGATCCCAGAGCTGATCAATATAGCTGCTGCTCTTACCTGCGATCGCATGGACGCTCAAAGCTTCTCCCATTCGGAATTCCCAGTGCCCATAGTCGGAACTGTAGTCGCTTCCGAGGTAGTCGCCGTCGAGATCGAAGACTCTGATGCGAGCCCCGTACACAGGTTGACCATCTTCTACTCGCCGCACGGTACCCGACCAGTTCTCCATTGCCTGCCGTACGTGCAGCAGGAAAGTTTCTCCGGCGCCTGAGCCCGAAACCCGGATCCAGTACTGGTGGCCGAATTCTGCATCAAACACGAGATCCGACTGGAGACCGATCGAATCGTCATCGCAGTTGATTTCGTTTGCCGAAGTTCCCGGGCAGCCCCGGTGAACTGAAAGGACTGTGTCGAAATCGGAAGCCTCGGTCGTCAACCAGACCTTGGATGTTCCGAATTGATAGGCCGTGAAGCGGTACCAGACATCCGGTTCCCCGGTGAATCCTCCACATGTAGCGGAGCCGTCCGGAGGCGTTGAGGGAAAGACACCCCCGTAATCGCCGTAGTCGACGAGAAGCGCATTTTCGCAGTTGTCGTTTGGAACTTCCTGTCGTCCCGGCAACGGAAGAGACCACCGGGTCCCGGACTGAAGAACTGAAGGTTGCAGTCCTGTTTTCCCTGTCGTCCGTTTCAGCAGGCCCTGCAACAGCTCCAGTCGATCTGCGACCCTCTTTCGTTTCAATTCCAGCCCGGAAGCCTCTTCGCCTTTCAAGGATGCAATCTCCGAGCGCAGGACCGAGAGGACGGCCTCCGCGTATCGACAGTCCTTCTCCAGGACCGAGAAATCGTGATTTCCATCGTTGAGTTGCTGGCGGGCGACGAGAAGATCCCCTTCGATTGTCGAGGCGACGCCTGAAAGAAGATGGGCCAGAGTCGACTGATCCGAGGCTGTCGGGCCCGCTTCCGCCGGGAAGGAGGATGAGATGCACAGCGTCGCCACCAGGAAGAAGATGGCCGGAATATCTTTTCCTCTCATTTGATGCCTCCGCTCGTGAAAGACCAGTGTGCTGAATCACCGCTTTCAAAGCCGTCTCTGAAAACGAGCAGTTCGAGGGCAATCCGTACCTGATCGTCGTTGTTGTCCGGGAAGGAATCAAACTCTCCTCCGTTTCGGGCCGAAATGGACGAGTCGATTCTCAGCATGGACGGTGATCCTCGGCCGATGAGTCCACGGACCGTCTTCCCACCCAGGTAGTCATTCTCAATTGCCTGACCCTCGTTATATGAAAGAACGACGAAAGGAGGGTCTGCTGCATTCCACACCGAACTCCCCTTGTTGTACACAGCGTCGGGATGATCCTCGTCAAGGCTCAAGACGACGATCACCGGGGCCTGTGCGTACCTGGCGTGGTATGCGACGACACCTATGTTGCAGTTTCCTGAATCCTCGACGACGGCCACATCGCCGGGGTGAAAATCGACGAAAGGATCGCATCCATCGTGGGGGTTCCCGGTGTTGTCAGAGACCAGTTCCCACTCGTATTCCTCGGCCGGGAAGCTGTCCAACCTCGGGCCGATACAGTCCTGGCAGCTCTCATCACAGGTTCCTGTGCCAAAAATGAGATCCCCGGCCAGCTCCGGAGGCGCCGTCATCCGGACGATTCCCGCCGACAGTCGCCCCGGAACCGCCAGTTCGAAACTGAAAT